>JBBQJR010000077.1:0-10679 GCA_038326125.1 Chthoniobacterales bacterium | reverse complement strand
AGCCATCGCCGGCCTCACCGCCTACGACGCGGCCACCGCCGACATGCAGCGCCTCCACACGCTCGCCACGAATCTCGGCACGCCGCTGCCCGAGCTGGAAAAGCGCATTGAATCCATGCTTGCGCAGCAAAAGGAACTCGAGAAATCACTCAAGTCCGCGCAGCAGCGCGAAGCCGCCGGCCGCTCGAAGGAACTCATCGCCGCCGCGCAGACGATCAACGGCATCCCTGCGATCATCGCGAACCTCGGCGCGCTCGATGCCGACGCCGCCGTCGCGCTCGCCGAAGCGCTGAAGGGCGCATTTCCCGGAGTCGTCGTCCTCGGCACCGCGAGCGCCGGAGCCGTCGCGCTCATCGCGAGCGTCGGCAAGGATCATCAGGCCAAAGTGCAGGCCGGAAAAATCATCCAGACCATCGCGCCGATCGTCGGCGGCAAAGGCGGCGGGAAGCCGGACTTCGCCCGCGGCGGCGGGAAGGATGCGGGCAAGCTCGACGAGGCGTTGACGAAAGCTGCCGAATTGATAAAAGGCTGATTCACACTTCAGACCAAACCCTGAATCAACCCAACCAATGAACAAACTCATCTGCTCCCTCCTCGTTGCCATCGGCTTCGGATCCCTCCCGGCCGTCAATGCCGCTGAATCCGCTGCCGCTCCGTCGGTGACCGCCGGTCACTCCACGACCCAGCGTGTCCTGACGCGCCACCACCGCCGCCATCACAAGCCGGTCGTGCATCACCGTCACCACCGCCATCATCATCATCACAGCAAGGGCAAGAAATAGGCCCGCAATGCTGCGCGAATAGCTCATCGGGGCTTCAGTCCAGACGGATCGTCAGGGCTGAAGCCCTGATCGTTTCCCCCCTTTTTCTCCCGTGCCGCCGGGCCAGTTCATCCGCCGCAGACCGACTTTCCATGAAGCGACTTGCCCTGATTTTCCTCCTGTCCGCCGCAACGGGCATCGCTGAAGAAGTGCGGAAAGCCGTGCCATTTTCCGCGCTCCCGCCGGCGGTGCAGAGGACGATTCAAAAGCAGGCCGGCAATGCCGTGCCCGCGGAGGCTGAGCGCGTGGAGGAAGATGGCGATGTGACTTTCGACGTGGAGATCGCTGTGGGCGGAAACGAGCGCGACATCACCGTCGCGGAGGACGGCACGCTGCTGAGCATCGAGATGGATTTTTCCGAGACGACCGCCGCCGTGCAGAAGGCCGTGCGCGCGCAGATCGCCACGGGCAAACTCGTGAGCGTGGACAAAACTTTCGACGGCGCGGAGACGAGCTACGATGTGGTGATGACGACGAAGGACGGGCAGGAGCGCGCGTTCACCGCGGAGGAAAATGGGACCATTTCCAGCCTCGAAGTCGGCCTCGCCGAGACGCCGCCCGCCGTGCAGAAAACGATCGCCGCACAACTCGGCGCGGGCCAGCCCGGCACGATCACGAGGATTTTTGACGAGGCCACGACCTACGAGGTCGACGCGACGGCGACCGACGGTAGGGAGCGCGAATTCAGCGTCGCGGCCGACGGCGAAATGCTGAGTGCGCGGGTGACTTTGGAGGAGCTGAACGCGGCGGTGCAACAGACGATTCGCGAGCACATCGGCACGGGAAAAATCCTGCGGATTGACCATTCATTCGAGCGGCGGAACAAGACGCTGCCCTTCGAAATCGAAGGCCGCAAGGATGGGAAGCCATTCAATTTCAGCGTGGGCGAGGCGGGGAGATTTCTCGGGATGGACGAGTGAAGACGGCGACGGGCGCGGGCAAAAAGCAACTTGCATCCGCACTGGCGGAGCGCCGCAAACCGCGCTAGCAATGCGGCCCTTTTTTCCATGACCCGAGTCTCCGATCTGCACGTCATCACCAACACCGCGCTCCCTTCGCCGAAGGAAATGAGCGCGGAGATTCCGCGCAGCGATGCGCACGCGGCGTTCGTGAGCGCTTCACGCGAGGCGATTGCGCGGACGATTTCCGGCGCGGACCCGCGCTTCCTGCTCATCGTCGGCCCGTGCTCGATCCACGATCTGGAAGGCGGGCGCGAATACGCCGAGCGTCTCGCGAAACTCGCCGCCGAAGTCCGCGACCGCGTTCTCATCGTGATGCGCGTCTATTTTGAAAAGCCGCGCACGACCGTGGGCTGGAAGGGCCTCATCATGGACCCGCATCTCGACGGCACGAACGACATCCCCGCCGGCCTCCGCATCGCACGCACATTCCTGCGCGACGTGCTGGATCTCGGCCTGCCGACGGCGACCGAAATGCTCGACCCGATCACGCCGCAATACATCGCCGACCTCACTTGCTGGACGGCCATCGGCGCGCGCACGACGGAAAGCCAGACGCACCGCCAGATGGCGAGCGGCCTCTCGATGCCCGTCGGTTTCAAAAACACGACGAGCGGCGCGGTGACTCCGGCGGTCAACGCCATCAAGGCCGCGATGCAGCGGCAGACTTTTCTGGGCATCAACGAAAACGGGCTCGCGAGTGTCGTGAGCACGACCGGAAATCCCGACTGCCACGTCATCCTCCGCGGTGGCGACGACTCGCCGAATCACGGCGCGGCGCACGTCGCAGCAGCGCTCGCCGCTTTGGAAAAAGCGAAGCTGCCGGCGAAAATCATGGTGGATGCGAGCCACGCGAATTGCGGGAAGGATTGCGAACGAATGCCCGCGACCTTCCGCGAAATCCTCGCCCAGCGTAGCCCCGGCAGCGGCGTGATTGGCGCGATGCTCGAGAGCAATCTCGTCGCCGGCGCGCAGTCGCTCGGCAAGGACCGCAGCGCGCTCATCTACGGCCAGTCCATCACCGATCAGTGCATCGACTGGCCGACGACCGAGACGCTCGTGCGCGGGGCGGCGGCGTTGAAGTAGCCGCGTTTGTCAAAACGCGGGCACGCTTTTCTCAGCGCAACCCGTACGCCTGAGCCGCCGTTTTCCCAAACAGCCAGTCCCGCTCATCCGCTGAGAGTCCGGCGGAAAACTTTTGCACCACTTTCACCCACCGCGAATAACCGCACGTCGCGAGACACACCGGCCAGTCGGTGCCAAACATCAGCCGCTTCGGGCCGAATGCCTCGAGCACGACATCGAAATACGGCCGCATCTGCTCCGCGCTCCACGTCTTCCAATCCGCCTCCGTGACCATGCCGGAGACCTTGCAATAGACGTTTGGACGCCGCGCAAGCTCGCGAATGTTTGCGCGCCACGGATCGAGCGCGCCGTTCTTGTTCCGCGGCTTCGCGATGTGATCGAGCACGAAGACCTGCTGCGGATGCCGGTCCACAAATTCAATCGAGGCCGCGAGCTGCCGCTCGAAAATGAGGATGTCATACACGAGCCCGAAGTCGCGCAGCGCCGTCACGCCGCGGTTGAAATCCGCGCCGAGGATGAAGCGATCATCCGACTCGTCCTGCACGACGTGCCGCACCGCGCGGAACTTCGGATTCGCCGCAAACGTCGCGAGCGTGTCGCGCACATCGGGCTTCGCCAGCGGCACCCAGCCGACGACGGCCTTGATGAACGGATTCACGTCCGCCATCGAGAGCAGCCCCTCCGTCTCGCGCACACTCTGCCGCGCCTGCACGGAGACGACGCCATCAATCCCCGCCGCGGCCATCTCCGCCTGCAAATGCTCCGGCAAAAAATCGCGCCGCAACGCCGCCATCGAGTCGCCGATCCACGGATACTCCCCAGCGCTGTATTTCCAAAAGTGGTGGTGGGAATCAATTTTCATTCAGTGGTGGCGCAAACGGGTTGTGATTTGTTGGAAGGCATTCCATCTCCCCGCGTCTTCTCCTCTCGAATCACGGCCACTCGCCCAGCTCAATCAAAGTCTCGCGCAGTTCCAAGCGATCATCGCTGTTCATCTCCAACAACCACGCCGTCGTCCGTCCGATGGCAGGCGTGCTGACGATCTCCGCTCCTTCGATGGTGAAGTGTTCACTCCACACATCCTTTCTCGGATGAAAAAGCCGCTGCAACTTTTCCGTTTCGGGATCAATGCCCGAGAGATTCGGCCCTTTGAGCAGATTGCAGAGCTGGCAGGCGAGCGAGAGATTCCCGAGTTCATCGCCGCCCCGATGGCTTGCGGCGATGATGTGTTCGGTGTGGAAAGGACGATGCGGTTCGTGTTCCTGTCTCAGTCGGCAGTATTCGCAGCGCTCGCCAGCACGCGCACGCACCTGCCGCCGCCGCGCCGGACTCATGCCGCACGTGCGCGTTTCTTCCGAAAGAGCCTCGCTTTGGCCTGCAACAGCGAGATGAACGCGCCTGCACGCACGCGCGTCTCGTATTCGCGCCGCTCATCCGCGCCGAGCGTACCCTTGTTTGCTTTCACCGCGAGCTTCTCCATCCGCACTTTTTCAGCCTTGCCGGATTTCAATGCCAGCAACGTCCGCACTCCCTGCTCCGTGAACGACGGATGCGCGGGATGAAAAAGCGAGTTCAGCACCGAGAACGCATTCATGTCGGGGCCATTGTTGTCATGCCTGTTGCAAAGAGCAAGTCACCGCATCCCATCACGCGAGGATGCCCTTCACCACTTTCCCATGCACATCCGTGAGCCGGTAGTCGCGGCCTTGGAAACGGAACGTGAGCTTCTCGTGATCGAAGCCGAGCAGGTGCAGGATCGTCGCCTGCAGATCGTGGACATGGACTTTGTCCTGCACGACGGAAAAACCGAGTTCGTCCGTCTCGCCGTAGCTGATGCCGCCTTTGATTCCGCCGCCCGCGAGGAAGATCGAAAACGCGTCGGGAAAATGATCGCGACCGAGCAGTGTGCCTTTGGCCGTGCGGCCCTCGCGGAAGGGCGTGCGGCCGAATTCGCCGCCCCACACGATGAGCGTGTCCTCGAGCAGGCCGCTCTGTTTCAGATCGCGGATCAGCGCGGCGACGGGCTGGTCGGTGCGCGTCATTTTGCGCGTGAGGCCGTCCTTGATTTCAACGTCCGGAGTCGTGCCGTGGAAATCCCAGCCCCAGTCGAAGAGCTGCACGAAACGCACGCCCTGTTCGAGCAGCCGACGCGCGAGCAGGCAGTTGTTGGCAAAGCTCGCCTCGCCCGGCTTTGCGCCGTACGCGTCGAGCACCGGCTGCGGCTCGCGGGTGAGGTCCATCACGTCGGGCACGCTCGTCTGCATGCGGAAGGCGAGTTCGTATTGTGCGATGCGCGTGGCCGTCTCCGGATCGCCGAGGTCGCGCGCCTGCTCCTCGTTGAGGTCGCGCATGGCGTCGAGCGTCTTCCGGCGCACGTCGCGATCCATGCCTGGAGGATCGCCCACGTACAAAACCGGGTCGCCCTTTGATCGGCACTGCACGCCCTGGAAAACCGACGGCACAAACCCCGTGCCCCACAGCCCCTGCCCGCCGCTCGGCTGCACGCCGCTGCTCACGAGCACGACGAAGCCGGGCAGATTTTCATTCTCCGAACCGAGCCCGTACGTGACCCACGATCCCATCGAGGGCCGGCCCTGCCGCGCCGAGCCGGTGAAGAGCAACAGCTCCGCGGGCGCGTGGTTGAACTGGTCGCTATACATGGATTTCACCACGCACATTTCGTCCGCGATGCCGTGAAAATTCGGTACCGCATCGGACATCCACGTGCCGCATTTTCCGTGCTGCGCGAAGGTGTGCGGCGTGCCCATGAGCTTCGGCACGCCCGTCGTGAAGGCGAACTTCTTGCCCTTGATGAAAGCGTCCGGCGCGTCCTGTCCGTCGCGCTTCACGAGTTCGGGTTTGTAGTCGAAAAGGTCGAGGTGAGGCGGCCCGCCGGACATGTGGAGATACACCACGCGCTTCACTTTCGCCGGGAAGTGCGGCGCGTGCGGCGCGAGCGGATTCACCGCGGCGGTGAGCGCGGATGCACTGTTGCCGAAGAGCGCCTTCATCGCGATGGAGCCGAGGCTGAACTGCCCCGCGCGGCGGAGAAAATGGCGGCGTGTCTGCGCCTGAAGAAGGTCGAGGTGCGGGTTCATGGGATTCATCGTTTCATCACGGTCTCGTCGAGGTTCAGCAAAGTGTTCGCGACCGTCGTCCACGCCGCGAGATCGGCGACGTCGGCGTTTTTCGGCACGGAGCCGATCGGATTCGTCGCCATCTCGAGCGCCTTCTTTTCGTCCTGCCGGTACGTCGGCAGCACTGCGTCGTGCAGCGCGACGAGGCGGTGCAGTTCCGCGTCGCTCGGCGGGCGCGTGAGCGTGAGTCGGAAACCTGCGCGCACTTTTTCCTCGGCACTCGCGCCGCTCGCGACCATGCGCCGCGCGAGTGCCTGCGCGGCTTCGATGTACACGGGATCGTTCATCGTCACCAGCGCCTGCAGCGGCGTGTTTGTGCGGTTGCGGCGCAGCGTGCAGACCTCGCGGTTCGGCGCGTCGAAGGTGACCATCGAGGGATACGGCGCGGTGCGGCGCCACTCGGTGTAGAGCGCGCGCCGGTGCATGTCCTCGCCGGCGCTCGTCGCCCAGTCGAGGCCGCCGCCGAAGGCCGCGTTCAGCCCCATGTTCGGCCGCGGCGGGCGCACCGACGGGCCGAACATTTTCCGCGACAGCAGCCCGCTCACCGCGAGCGCCTGATCGCGCACCATCTCCGCGCCCATGCGGAAGCGCGGGCCGTGCGCGAGCAGCCGGTTATCCGGGTCACGCTCGGCGATCTCGGGCGTGACGCGCGACGACTGCCGGTACGTCGCGGAAGTCACGAGCAGCTTCAGGAATTTCTTCACGTCCCATTTTTCGCGCACGAGTTCCGTCGCGAGCCAGTCGAGCAATTCCGGATGCGACGGCGGCTCGCCCTGCGCGCCGAATTCCTCGCTGGTGCGGACGAGGCCGATGCCGAAAATGGATTCCCAAAAACGGTTCGCGATCACACGCGCGGTCAGCGGATTGTTTTCGTCCACGAGCCAGCGCGCGAGCGTGAGCCGGTTCATCGGCGCATTTTTGGGGAGTGGTTGAAAAGCCGCGGGCACGCCTTCGCTCACCTCCTCGGCGAGCACGCGGAAATTACCGCGAAGCTGCACGCGCGTCTTGCGCCGCTGGTCGCCCGCGAGTTCGCGCATCACGGGCACGGTCACGCGGGCGCTCTCGATTTGCTTGCGCAATTTTGCCACTTCATCGCGGGCCGCCTTCAACTCCGCCGCCTCGCCGCTGCCCAGCGTTTTGATTTTCGTCTCGAGCAACGTGAGGCGCGCGTCCCACGGAGCGCGCTGTTTTTTTTGCTCCGCGCCGGAGAGATCGAGCACCGGCGATTCGTCCTTTTTGTCCGCGTCCGCCGTGTTGTTCAGAAACGCGAAGAGGCGGAAATACTCCGCGTTTGTGATCGGGTCGAACTTATGCGTGTGGCACTGCGCGCAGGCGAGCGACGTGCCCATCCACACGGCCATCGTCGTGTTCGCGCGGTCCACAATCGCGGCATTGCGGAATTCCTCGTCGTCCGTGCCGCCCTCGCTGTTCGTCATCGTGTTGCGGTGAAAGGCGGTCGCGATGATCTGATTCTGCGTGGCGTTCGGCAGCAGGTCGCCCGCGATCTGCTCGATGGTGAACTGATCGAACGGCATGTTCGCGTTGAACGCGCGGATCACCCAGTCGCGGTACGCCCAGATCGTACGCGGCGGATCATCCGCGTAGCCCGCCGAGTCCGCGTAACGCGCGAGGTCGAGCCACGCGCGCCCCCAGTGCTCGCCGTACGCCGGTGAGGCGAGCAGATGATCCACCAGTCGCTCATAGGCAGAAGAGGGGGCGACAAGGCGAGAGGGCGAGGGGGCGAACGATGCATCTTTTCCCTTGTCTCCCCCTCTCCTCGTCTTCTTCTCTTCCTCTTTCCGCGCGTCCTCCTCCGCGCATTCGCGCAAAAAAAGCTCCGCCTCTTCCGGCGTCGGCGGCAGCCCAGTGAGGTCGAGCGCCACCCGCCGGATGAGCGCGGAACGATCCGCCTCCGGCTGCGGCGCGAGCTTTTCCTTTTCGAGCCGTGCGAGGATGAAGGCGTCGAGGGGATTTAAGATTTCTGATTTAGGATTTAGGATTTTGGGGACCGCCGGGCGCACCGGTTTTTCGTACGACCAGTGCTTCGTGTATTTTGCGCCGCCCGCGATCCACTGCCGCAGCGACTCGATCTCGCGCGGCGAAAGTTTTTTCCCCGACTTCGGCGGCGGCATGAGTTCATCTGGATCGTTTGAAGTGATCCGCGCGATCAGGTCGCTCTGCTCCGGGTGCCCCGGCACGATCGCGTGCGTGCCGTCGAGGTCTGCGCGCGAGCCCTCTTCCGTGTCGAACCGCAGACCGCCACTTCCCTTCATCCCGCCCTTGCGCTCGTCCGGATCGGGGCCGTGACACTTGTAGCAGATGTTCGAAAGAATCGGCCGGATCTCGCGCTGGAAATCCGGCGTCGTCCCCGCGAAACTCCCCGTCACGAGCAAGAGCGTCGGCGCGATGAAGGCCAGCGGAGGGAGAAAAAATTTTCGGGACATGGAGCGCACGGAAGTCACCCCGGAGGGCGCGGTTTATTTGCCTCGGGCGCGACGTGGAAAGCGAGGCCGCTTCATACTGGGTGAAGGGCGACGATTTGTTTTGCCCGCCGCTTCACCGAGCGTCGTGCCTCGCGGGAAGACGGGCCTCCCTGCCGGTGTTCCGGCCGTCTCCGCGCGGCTGCGATCCCGGAGTCAGTGGAAGGCGGGCGAAGCGCCGAGTCCGACGGCGGATCGCGCTCGGCTAGTGCTGACGCGAGTTCCCGCCCGCGCCTGCGATTTCCGGCCGCAAGCGGGATTTCAGCGCGTTCGATGAGCGATTTTAAGCCGGTCTATTTTGCCGCCGCCCAGTCCACCGCGTTTCTCAGCAGCGTCTGATACGCGGGCAGATCATGCGCGCGTGCGTCGTGGCCGAGCGTGAGGCCGACGATGCGCGCCTTCGGATGCTTCACGATGAAGACCTGTGGAAATGTTTTCCCGGTCTTCGGACTCGTCGCTTCGGCGAGGACTTCGATCGGCGAGTCGGCGGGATCGGCGACGTAGTTGTAGAGCTCGTCGGTGATCTCGAAACTCGCGGGCACGCCTTTCGTGATCGGGTGCGAGGGATTCGTGATTTTCACCGTGTAGGTGCCGAGCGCGTCGTGGCCGCGCGTGCCGCCGCCGACGATTTGCAGATTCCACTCGGGGAAATTTTTCCACGCATACCAAGTCCCGGGATGATGCGCGATGATCGCGCCGCCGCGATTGGCAAAGCCGAGCAGCGCCTTCGTCGTCGCGGAGGAAACGGGCTGGTTCGCGCTCCACACGAGCACGTCCACGCGGTCGAGGATCGCGGGGACGCCGTTGGCATTCTGCGTGAAGTCCACCCAGCCACACACGGGCGCGAGCGTGGCCTTGTCGGTGCCGCCGAAAAATTTCACGAAGTCGTGCGACGAACCGCCACCGACCAGCAGCACGCGCGGGCCGTTCGCCGGGCGCGTGGCAGGCGGCTGGGGCACGGGGTCGTCGAACTGCGGCTTGAAGTTCGCATCCTCTCCACCCGCCTTCGATTGCCGCGCAGGCGCGCTCCCGTGCTCGGGTAGGGCGGGTGTCCCACCCGCCACGCCGGGTATTTTACCCGGCGCATCGGTCGTCGGTTTGTGTCCATTTCTCGAAGGCGTGTCCCGTTGCGGCGTCTTCTCGACGTCCGGTGTGCCGGGTAGGATACCCGGCACGGCGGGTTGCAAACCCGCCCTACCCGTCGCCGCGTTCGCGGCGGGCGCATTCGCATCCGCCAGCTCCGCGGTGATCGCCACGATGGTCGGCGCGGCGCTTCCGGCGGTGGATTCGAGCACGACCTTCTCGATCGGTGCGGTGCGCGCGAGCGGCTTCGTGAAGAAGCGCATCTGGTGCTGGTTTTGCAGCACGTCCACGAACTTCGATCCCGGCACGTCCACGCGGTGGAAGTAGTCGGAAAACTCCGTGCCGTTCCGGCACACGATGCTCTCCTTCTGCCCATCGGAATACTGCACGGTGATCTTCATCACGTCGCTTGTGTCGCCGTTGTTTTGGAAGCCCCAGCCGGTCACTCCGCCGAGGAAATGCAGGCGGTTCGCCTTGAACCCGCCGAGCTTGGCCTCCACGCGCTGCGGCATCGTCTTCGTGATGCCGTGAACGCTCTTGAGCACGATGATATTCATCGGTGCCTTCTCCGGCGCGACGATGTTGAAAGGCACGCCCTCGACATTCACCGTGCCGGTCTTCTTGAAGACGAACGTGTCGCCCTTCGACTCAAGGCTCGCGTAGAGGCCGAGCGCGGTCGTCGCGGTGAACGCGTCGCGCAAGTCCACCACGCGGAATTTGCCGCCGTCCACGCTCTGCATGTAGGCGATGATGTCGCGGAGCGCCTCGCCGCCGAGGCCCTCGAAGCCCTCGGGCATCAGCGAACGGCCCGTGTTCACGCGGCTCTTGATCGCCGCGACTTTGATTTCCTGCACGCCGGCGAGACTTTTCAGCGTGATGCTCGTGGGATTTTCCGACGCGATGACTCCGGCAAAGACGCCGCCGTCTTTCGTCTCGATGTTCCACTGCGTGAAGGACGGATCCACTTCCGCATTCGGGTCCACGATCGCGCTGAGCAATTCCGAAGCGGCGTGCGCGCCCATGCCCGTGAGGCCGGGGCCGATGTCCATGCCGGCGTCGCCGAACTTGTGGCAAATCGCGCACGTCACCGTGAAGAGCGCCTTGCCCTTCACC
>JBBQJR010000076.1:0-10688 GCA_038326125.1 Chthoniobacterales bacterium | reverse complement strand
CGCGTCCTTGATCTCCGCCTTGTTGCGCGTCCACAGCGCCTGCACCGTGTTCACCTCCTTGCCGTTCACCTCGATCGGCAGCGGCACGAAATTCGAGTACCGCTTGATGATGTTCTCGACGCGATACGCCTTCGCAAACTCATCGTCATTGAGATGCAGCACGACTTTCGTCCCTCGCGGCAGATCGTCCGCCGGCTCGATCTCGTAGCCCGTCTTCCCATCGCTCTCCCACTTCCAGCCCGTCTCGCCCGCTCGGCAGCTCCGCGAAAAAACCGTGACTTTGTCCGCGACCATGAAGGCCGAATAAAAGCCCACGCCAAACTGCCCGATGAGCGTCGCATCCACCGCGCCGCCCTGCGCTTTGGCTTTGAGCTGATCCAAAAACGCCTTCGATCCCGAGTGCGCGATCGTGCCGAGATTTTCGATCAGCTCGCTGTGCGTCATGCCGATTCCCGCGTCGGTGAAAGTGATCGTCTTCGCCGTGTCGTCCGTCGCGATGGGGACTTTCAGCGGCGCATCCGGCTCGGTGATTTCCATGCCGCTCGTTTTCAAAAATCGCAGCTTCTCGGAGGCATCCGCCGCGTTCGAAATCAGCTCGCGGACGAAGATCTCCTTGTCCGTATAAAGCGAGTGGACAACGAGATCGAGGAGCTGCGCGATCTCGGCCTGAAATTCATGTTTCTCCGGTGCGGTAGTCTTACTCATGGGGCGCGGACTCTATGGAGCGGTCTCATTTTCGCAAGCGGCGCGTTGCGCAGTGGTCGCTTCATCGCCCGCGACTCAACTGCCGGGCGCAGGCTCCACGCGGAAGTCCCGGTCGAGCTGCGCGTCCAGTTTCAGCTTGGCACGCGCGAGCCGGGCGCGGATTTCCGTCGTCGCTGCGGATGGCGTCTCGCCGATCGGATCGGACATCGCCTGCTCGCAGCGCTTCGAGAGCGCGCGGTTTTCATTCGTGCCGCCGAGTTCGTCGAGCAGCGCAATCACCGCCGCGATGCGTCGCAAAGCCTCGGCGATCTTTTCCCGCGCCACTGCCTCGGAACTCTCGCCCGCGGCGACACGTTGCAATTGCTGGCACGCGAAAACGCGGCAGCGCTCCGGGCGCATTGGGTAAATCGTGCAGCATGAATCCCGGTGCGCCGCGCACGGTTGCACGAAGAAACTTTCCCCGAGCTTGCGTTTTACTTTCAGGCCAAGCGCCGCGAAGGCCTTCGGCGCTTCGCCGGGCTGCAGCCGAACGATGTCGAAGAGCACGCCATTGCAGCACATTCCGCATGCCGCGCAGAGGCCCGAGGCGGTGGCGGCGGCGGAAAAATCGGGCACGGTCATGACTTGCCGCGCAGCCGTACGGCGCGGGACGCACCGCATCAAGCCCTCGCGGTCCGCGGCTCGCCGGCGCTGCCGCGCGCGGCACAAAAACTCTCCCCTCCGCAGCCGCTCGCGTGCAGGATGCGCCGCTCATGGCCATCCTCGGCAAACGCAATTCGCTCCCGATCGTCCGGCAGGCACCCCCGGGATTTTACCTCGACGGCGGCACGCACGGCGAAATCCTTTTGCCTGGCCGCTACCTCGCGGCCGGCGGCAGGCCCGGCGAAAATGTGGACGTTTTTGTCTATCGCGATTCCGAGGATCGGCTGGTCGCCACGACGGAGACGCCGCTCGCGATGGTCGGCGATTTTGCGTTTCTCCGCGTCGTCAGCCAGAGCGCGAGCATCGGCGCGTTTCTCGATTGGGGTCTCGAAAAAGATCTGCTCCTCCCGCGCCGCGAGTACGCCGGCGGCATCCGCACCGGGCACCGCGCGCTCGTCCATGTGATGCTCGATGAACGCTCCGATCGCATCGTCGCGACGTGTCGGCTGAACCGCCATCTAAACCTCACGCCCCCAAAATACGACGAGGGACAAGCGGTGAAACTGATCGTGGAAAGCGAGACGCCGCTCGGCTACAAGGCGATCATCAACGCCGCGCACACCGGCCTGCTTTACCGCACCGAACTCTCCGCACCGCTTTTCATCGGCGACTCGATTGATGGCTTCATCCGCACGGTGCGGGCCGATGGAAAAATTGACCTCGGCCTCGATCCCGCAGGCCACACCCGCATCGGGCCGCACGCGGAGCAAATCCTCTCCGCGCTCAAATCCGCGGGTGAAAAGATGCCGTTTCACGACGGCAGTTCGCCGGATGAAATCCGCGCCGTTTTCGGCATGAGCAAAAAGGCCTTCAAGCAAGCCATCGGCGTGCTCTTCCGCGAGCGCCGCATCGTCATCGAAGCCGACGGCATTCGCGCCGCGAAAACTAGAACCGCTGATTAAATCGACCGCGAAAAATGCGAAAAAGACGAAACGGATGAGCACGCCGTCCTCTGCCTTTCGCGAATTTCGTGACTTTCGCGGTCAAAAATTTTCCCCAAGAGTTTTCAGATCGGGAACCAGCGATTAAATCAGCGGTTCCCTAGAATTTCCGTCATGTCATCGCCCTCGCCCCGCCCCCGCATCGTCGTCCTCGACGGCCACACCCTCAATCCGGGCGACCTCGACTGGTCGCAAATCGAGACGCATGGCGAACTCACCGTCCACGCGCGCAGCGCCGCGGACGAGATCGTCCCGCGCGCGCAGGACGCCGAGATTTTGCTCACGAACAAAACGCCCGTCACGGCCGAGACGATCGCGGCGCTGCCCGCGCTGCGGTTCATCGGCGTTCTCGCGACGGGCACCAATATAGTGGATGTCGCCGCGGCGAAGGCGCGCGGCATTCCCGTCTGCAATGTGCCCGGCTACGGCACTGCGTCCGTCGCGCAGCATGTCTTCGCGCTGCTGCTCGAACTCACGCAACGCACCGGACACCACGCGCAGGCCGTGCGCGACGGACGCTGGAGCGCGTGCCCGGATTTTTGCTTTTGGGATTTCCCGCTTGTCGAACTTGCCGGGCTCACGCTCGGCATCGTCGGCTACGGCAGCATCGGCGCGGCGGTCGCGCGCATCGGCGCGGCCTTCGGGATGAAAATCATCGCGAGCGCACGTCGGCCGCGCAGCGCGGAGGGCGTGGAATTTCGCACGACGGAAGAAATTTTCCGCCGCGCGGATGTCGTCACGCTGCACTGCCCGCTGACCGATGAAACGCGCGGCCTCGCGAACGCCAAGCGTCTCGCGACGATGAAAAGCAGCGCCTTCCTCATCAACACCGGCCGCGGCCCGCTCGTCGCGGAACAGGATCTCGCCGATGCGCTGAATGCCGGCCGCATCGCCGGTGCCGCGCTCGACGTGCTTGCCACCGAACCGCCCGCGCCGGGCCATCCGCTTTTCACGGCGAAGAACTGCCTCATCACGCCGCACATCGCGTGGGCCACGCATTCCGCGCGCGCGCGCCTCATGCAGGTCGTCGCCGAAAACATCCGCGCCTTCCTCGCCGGCGCGCCGCAGAATGTCGTGACGTAGCGGAACACAGGCATCCCTGCCTGTGCGCCAGCGGACTTCCAGTCTGCTGTCTCCCCGGCAGGCTGGAAACCCGCCGGACGCACAGGCTGGGAGCCTGTATTCCGCGGGCTTCTGCCCGCGGCTACGGAGCCTTTTCGCCGCCGAGGCGCGGCATCGCCTTCAGCCGCCAGTCGGGTTTGGAAAAGCGCGAGTTCGCGCGGTATTCGAGCAGCTTGCTCAGCGGCGAAAGGATCACGCCGGGCAGCCCGTGCGCGTTTAGCCGAATGTCGAAATCCATCTTGTCCTCGACCATCCAGATGCGGCCGCCGCCGAACATGGAAAACCCATTTCCCGCGATGATGAGATTTTTCGCGGTCAGGATTCCGTCGCCGATCGCGAAGCTCGCGGTCGCCTTGCGCGCGCGGCTGTAGCCGATGCCGGGGATGAGTTTGTTCAGGATTTCGCTGAACGGTCCGAGGAACGGAATCGCGAACACATTTCCCTCGGTGACGGACACCTCACCGTCGCCGCGCATCGTCGTCACGTCCTCGCCTTTGCCGGTGAAAGTGCAGGTGCCGTCGAGCTTTCCTTTCGAGTCGTCGAAGCCGAAATAGAGCTTCGAGAGCTTCGCAAAATCCACGCCCGCGAGGCGAACGCTCGCGGTGTGGCCGGGCTTCCCTTTGACGATGGAAACGTCGCCCTCGGCATTCACCGTACCGCCGTAAAGTTCGCCGCGCACGTCGGTGAGCTTCAGCCGTTCGTCGGTGAAAAAAAGGCGGCCTTTGATTTCGCTGAAGTGCAGATCCTTTTTCGCGAGCGTGTAATCCATCCCGCCCGGTGCCTCGCCGATCACGGTGAGGCGCGTGTTCGTGCCGTTCTTGCGCGGGTCGAGCGTGCCATCAATGTGCAGCAGCGGCGGCTTTTTTCCGAAGCGATACGGCTTCAGATCCTGCACGAGGTCGGGATCGATCCACAGCGCTACTTCCGCGGGAAAAATAGAGGTCTGCACGTTGTGGATGCGCCAGAGCTTCGTCTGCAAATCCACCGTGAAGCTGCCTCGGCCCGACCCCTCCGCGCGCGTCGCTTCGAAGGAGTCGAGCGCGAGCACGCGGCCGTCGAAACGAAACGCCGCCTCCGCGTGGCGCGCCTCGGTGCCGCGATACGCCGTGCGCCCGAGCTTGAGCTTGCCGCTCAGCTCGCGCCCGTCGTAGCGGAAAGTCGTCTCCGCACTGCCCGCATCGATGCCGCGGAGGGTGCTGCGGCCGAGCTTCAGTTCGCCGCTCGTCACGCGGCCATTGTAGCGGAAAGTCGCCTCGGCCCCGGCGGTCTCGCCGCCGGTGTAACTCGTGCGGCCCAGTTTCAAATCGCCCGCCGCCGAGAGCGTCTCCAGTCGCGGTGCCGGGCCGCGCGCGCTGAGTGTGAGGCGCGGTGCCGCGAAAAATTTGACCGCCGCGAGCTTCGCGCTGACCTCCGCGCCGAGCAGCGGCGCGAGGCTCGCCGGCTGGATCGTGCTCACGAGCCCGGCGCGGAAATCGCCGGTGCCCGCGTCGTCAAAATCCTGCTGCGCGTTGCCGGAGAGCTCGCCGCCATTGGCCTGCCGCAGCGCAAAATCACGCACGGCCCAGCGCCGACCGTCCCACGAAAAATCCGCACTCATGGATTCCACCGGCGTCTCCGCATACGAAAAATTCCCGACGCCCATGTGACCGAGGACTTGGTACTGCGGCGGTGCATCCCGCTCCGCAAATTTCGCGCGCGCGGTCACGTCGAATTTCGGCGGCGACTGAAACGCGAAATCGTCCAGCGCGGTGAAATTTGCCGAGCGCAGCAGCGCGGGCAGATCAAGGCTCGAGCGCAGCCGGAGTTCCGCGGCCCCCGACTCCGGCGCGAAACTGCCCGAGGACTGCAGTCGGCCTTTTGCGTCCGCGGCATCCGCGCGCGAGAGGAGCAGCACGCCGTTTTGCCAGCTCGCCGAAACCGCGAGCGACGCGAGCACGTAGCGACCGTGTCGGATTTTTTCGCCGTCGAGCTGCGCGTTCACCGCGATGTCCCGCGGGCGGCCGAGGTCGCCGCTGAAATTGAGCGTGAGCGTCGGCAGCGCGCCCTCGTAGCGGAGCGCGGCGAGCTCGCGCACGACGGTCTCCATGATCGGCAGATGCGTGCCGCTTTCATCCTGCGCGATCGAAAATCCCGGCGGCACGAGCAGACTGCCATTGGCATGGATGCGGATGCCGAAGAGCATCGCATCGAGCCGCGTGACCTGCACCTGATCGGGCGGGAAAAGGACGCGCGCGTTCAGCTTGTCCACGCGGATCGCGGAGCCGAAGGGATTCCGCGCGTCCAGCGGGATGCGCAGCGTGGTGTCCACGAGCGTGAGCGCGTCGAGGAACGGCTTGTGTTTGATCGCGTGGGCGTAGTTCGCCTCGATGACCATTTCGTTCATGTGCGCGATCACGCGGTTGCGCGCGGGCGAGTCGTAGAAGCGCACGTCCTTCGCCACCAGCCCGCGAAATGGGCGCACGGTGAGGCGTGAAAATGAAACCTCGACGCCATGCTTGCGCACCTCGGCGACGACGAGTTCGCGCCAGGATTTTGTGAGCCCGCGATTGTAGAGATAGCGCCCGCCGATGCCCGCCGCGAGCAGCAGGAGGAGAAACGTGATCTGCAAAAAGCGCCGCACCGCGCGACCATCCCGCGAACCGCGCGGCATCGCCAACATTTTCTCCGCCGCGCGGATTTTGCGGGGCGGGTTTCGGTTCCTGCGAAGACGCGAAGGCGCGAAGCACGGGAAAATATTCGCGCGCAAAAGTGCGCACGCTGCGTGAAAACCGCGCACCATTTTTCGGCGCACACGCCCGCGCGGCCGCCGCCGCCAGAGCGAAAAAGCGCGGTGCAAAACTGAATGGCACTCCCTATGCTAGCGTCACACTTCCGATGATAACGCCAAACTGTCGGGACCGTCTCACGGCTGCGGATTTCGAATCTATCGCGAGCACGCTCGGGACCGGTCGCAGCAATTCCGCGACGCTCGCGGAACTCCTCACCGACGCGGAAATGCGCGATGCGATTCTCGACAGCGATCATCTTTTCCAAGCCGTGCTGCAGGGCGATGCGCAGCTTCGCATTTCGCCGCAGTGCTATTTTTACGTGCTGCTGCGACACGTGCTGAAAGACTGCGGCATCGTGAACCGCGAGACGTGCGACTACCTCGCCTCGCTGCTGGAAACATTCTCGCGCACCGAGCGGATGCGCGCACCCGGCGGCGCGGGGAAATAGAACGGTTAAAAAAATATCGCAGCCTGCGGAGCACAGGCTCCCAGCCTGCCGGGCGGGCGGGCTGCAGGCTGGAAGCCCGCGGGCCACACAGGCAGGGATGCCTGTGTTCCTCACTTCGCGGCGACGGCGGATTTTCCGAGCGCCTCGGCGACGGCTTCGGAAAGTTCCTGGCGCTGGAAGGGCTTGTGGATCACGCGCGCGATGCCGACGGCGCGCGCCGCGGCGGCATCCACCGCGCCGCCGAAGCCGGTGCATAAAATGATCGGGATGTCGGGCCGCCGGCGGCGGATGTGCCGCGCGAGTTCCACGCCGTTCATGCCGGGCATGGCGAAATCCGTGATCACGAGCTGCCAGCGTTTCGGATCGGCGTCGAAGACCGCGAGGGCCGCGTGCGGCGAGCCGTGCGCGGAGACCTCGTAGCCGAGGCTTTCGAGCGAGCGCCGCGCGACGCTGAGCACCTGCGGCTCGTCGTCCGCGAGCAGCACGCGTTCGGCGTCGCTGGCCATGCGCGGGATGGCGTTGGCGACGGCCGCGCGGCGGATGGAGGTGCCGCTGATGATGGGAAAAAAGACGCGGAACGTCGTGCCCGAGTGGGGCGTGCTTTCCACGACGATGACGCCATTCAGCGACTCGACGATGCCCTTCACGACCGAGAGCCCGAGGCCCGATCCCTTGCCGAGTTCCTTCGTCGTGAAAAACGGATCGAAGATGTGCTCGAGCGTCGTGTCGTCCATGCCCGCGCCGTTGTCCTCCACGCGCAGGCACACGGAACGGCGGCGCGGAATCTTCGGATGATCATCGTCGCCGCCGGAGACTTCGCCCGCGGAAATGGTGACGCGCCCGCCGGCCGCCCCCATCGCCTGCACGGCGTTCGTGCCGAGGTTCATGAGGATGCGCTGCACCTCCGTCTCGTCCGCGAGCACGAGCGGGAGCGTGTCGGGAATTTGCGTGATCAGCTCGACGGTCGCGGGCGTGCCGGAACGCAGGAGCTTCAGCGATTCGGAGAGGGCGGGCGCGATGTCGAGCGCCATCGGATCGGTGCGGCGCTGCCGGCTGTAGCTCAGGATTTGCACGATGAGTTCGCGCGCGCGCTCGCCGGCGGAGAGGATGGAATCGAGCATCTCGGCGAGCTTCGGGTCCTGGCCGTAATCCATGCGGGCGAGTTCCGCGTTGCCGAGGATGGCGGCGAGGATGTTGTTAAAATCATGCGCGATGCCGCCCGCGAGCCGGCCGATGACTTCCGCGCGTTTCGTCTGCTGCAGCTCGAGCTCGAGCTGTGCGCGCTCTTCCTGCTGTTTGAGCAGCACTTCCTGCCGTGCGAGCCGGCGGCGGATGCCGACGCGTGCGAGCATCGCGAACGCCGTCACGCCGAGCGCGAGCACGGCGGCGCGGAACCATCCCGTCTGCCAGAAAAATGGGAGCACGCTCATCGTCACCGAGTCCACGGATGGCACGGGCCGGCCGTCCGAGCCGATGCCGCGCACGAGGAAGCGGTAGGTGCCAAGCGGGATGTCGTAGAAGCGGATCACACGCTCGGGGCCCGAGGAGTACCAGCGCGCGTCGAGGCCCTCGAGCTGGTATTCAAATTCGCAGAACTCCGGCTTGCTGAGCGAGGGTATCGCGCAGCGGATCGTGATGTGGCGCGTGCCGGCGGGGATGGAGATGGCCGCGCGATTCTGCGGCGTCACGGGGATCAGTTCGCGCTCGGCGCGGATCTCCTCGATGATCGCGGGCACCTCGCGCATGGGCGACGTGAATTTCTGCGGGTCGAGCGAGGCCGCGCCCTTGTGCGTGGCAAACCACAGCCGGCCGTCGCTCGCGCGCGTCGCGACGGGCTGGTAGCTGCGGCGGAAAATATCGGACGCGAGCCCGTCGCCGCGATTGAACAGCCGCAATTCGAGACGCGCGATCTCGCCCGCGGCCACTTCCTCGACCGAGGAAAGATCAAGCCGCACGAGGCCCTTTTCGCCGGCGAGCCAAAGTTCCTCACCGTCCTCGACGATGCCGCCGATGGAAACAATCGGCAGGCCCTGATCCTTGCCGAGGATGAGCGGCGGCGCGTCGTCGCGGAGGCGGACGAGGCCGGCATTTTCCACGCCGACCCAGAGGCCGCCGCCGGAGGCGCGGTTGAGGCCGAGGATGTTGGCCTCGGCACTCACGCCGGCGATGGGGACTTTTTCAAAGGCGCCCGATTGGCGCAGCCGCAGGAGCCCGGCGCGCGTGGCGAAAAAAAGATCGCCGCCGTCCACTTCGGCGATGCCCCACACGCGCTCGCTTTGGGCACCCGCCGCGAGCGGCGAAAATTTTCCGTCGCGCCACGTGAAAATGCCGTGCTCGCAGCCGAGCCACACGGTGCCTTTGGCGTCGCGAACCATCGCACGCACGAGCTCCGCGACGGGCGCGGGCGAGGGGATCGGAGTCGCGCTGGTGGCGGTGACGCGGAAGAGTCCCTTCGAGGGCACGGCGGCGAGCACCGTGCCGTCGCCGAGGCTCAGCAGCGAAGTCACGCGCTGCTTGCCGTTCAGCGCGCCATCGGGCGAGACGATGCGATTTTTTGCCTCGCCATCCTCGACGAGAAAAAGGCCGTTGCCTTCGGTGCCGACGAGCATTTTCCCCGGCGAAAGTTCGGCGACGCAGTTCACCTGCGAGCCGGAGAGGCTGCCGATCTGGCCGAGCGGCACGACGAAATCCTGCGGCTTGAAACGGATGAGGCCCGCGCCCGCGGTGCCGACGAGGACGTTGCGTTCCCGGTCCTCGAGCAGGCAGGTGATCTCCGGCCGCAGCGCTTCGCGCCCGTGCTCCGGGCGGATGAGGTGGCCGTCTTTCAGCCAGATGCACAGGCCGTCGCGGAAGCCGCCGGCCCACAAATTTCCGCGCGAATCCTCGAGCAGGCTGAGCGGTCCGTTGCGAAAATCAGCGGGCCTGGGGATGGTGCGGACGACGGTGCCAGCCGCGTCCAACTGCTGCACGGCCTGCGGTCCCGCGAGCCACACGCCGCCCGCGTTGGAGCGCGCGAGGCCGGCCGGGCTCCAGCTTGCGACGTCGTTTTGAAAGAGCAGCGTCCACATTCCATCCTTGTGCCGGAAGAGGCCCGCGGAGGTCGCCGCGAGCAGCCGGCCCGCGGTGTCGAACACGCCCTGCACCGCCGTGGTCTTCACGCCCGCGCGCTGCGGCGGGGGCGCGATGGCGGCGAACTTGCCATTCTGCAGCAGCACGAGTTTGTCCTTCGCGCAGAAAAGAATCCGGCCGTCGTTTGCCTCCGAGGCACCCGTGATTCGCAGCGGGCTCCAGCCTTCGGTGGCGGTGATTTCGCGCCACACCGACTGGCTCATCATGAAAAACCGGCCGTCGCTGTTGCCGAGCCACAGCCGCCCGGCGTGATCGCCGTGGACGAATTCGCCGCGCATCGGCAGCGGCAGCACGCCGGGCACCGTCTTGCCGGAAAACGGTTTCGCGCGCAGGCCGTCGAAGCGCACCACACTGTCGAACGCCGCGAGCCACACGTAGCCGTCCGTGGTCTGCGCGATCGAGGGCACGTAGGTCGGCATCATTCCGTCCGCCGTCTCCCAGGCGCGCTGGAGAAAATGGCCCTCCACGCGCGTGGAAAAGCCCGCGTCCTCCCCGGCGCACGCGCTTCCGAGGCCGAGCGCCAGCGCGGCCAGCACGGCCAGCGCGGCGAGGTGGGAAACAGTCTTGAGCGGTGCGGTCATTCTCGGTTTTCTGCCGAAGCTACCGCGTCCGCCGCACCATGCGAGCGCCAGAATGCGAAATGGCCGGGGCGTGCCAGTCGGCTGGCGCTCACTTTTCGCGGAGCACCATGTCGAGGTATTCGCGGTACGGACTCTTCGGAGAATCCGCGATGCACGCCTCCAGCCCGGCGCGATCGATGAAGCCCTGATGGAACGCGATTTCCTCGAGGCACGCGATTTTCAAGCCCTGCCGGTTTTCGATCGCGGCGATGTAGTTGCTCGCATCGAGGAGGCTCTGCTGCGTGCCGGTGTC
>JBBQJR010000075.1:0-10726 GCA_038326125.1 Chthoniobacterales bacterium | reverse complement strand
CGAGCCCGCGGCGGCGGCGGGGATTGCCAAACAGATCAAGGGCAGCGCGCGCGCGTGCGGCGTTTTTCGCGTCGCGAACATGTTCATGGATCGCTTCGACCGGTTCCGCGTCCGCGTCACCGCGCTCGATCCGGCGGCGGTGCTTTACCGCATCGGCGAGGGGCCGCTGTCGTTCAATCGCGCGGTGATCGAGAGCGGCGCATTCAAGGCCAACTTTGATCAGCACTACGTCACGGAAATCGTGCAGGGCGAGCCGCCGAAAGGGAACTACACGAGCGTCGCGCGCGAGCGGCTGAGCGGTGCGCTGCTCGGGCCTTCGAGCCACCACGGCTACCAGATCGCCCTGCGGAAAATTTACGAGGAAAAGTACGCGCGGCGCATGTCGTTTCCGGAGTTCACGCGCAACATTGACAACGTGACCGACCCCGCCGCCGTCGAGCAGTGGAAGCAGCAGGCGAGCAGCGTCACGACTTTCAAGACGAAGGTCGCGGAGGGGGAGGAGCCGGTCGTTTTCCAGACCGAGCAGGAGGCCGAGGAGCACTTCCGCGCGACGCATCTGCCCGCGCTTTTGCAAAGCGGTCGCTCGCTCGATGTGGGCGGTGCTATCGCCGGTTCGCTGCTCGACAAGAGCATCGGCTTCACCGTGCGCGACGCGGTGGAGCGCGAGCGCGAGGTGCCGGTGCAAATGGTCAACGCGCTGCGGCCGTATTTCAACGAGGCGGGCTTGCAGCTCTTCAAGTGGAAGCGGAAAATTCTCTACGCGTCCGGCATCCGCCCGCAGCGGCATCCCGACCAGGTTTTCTCCGAGGGCATCAGCGCGATTCTCACGGCCGTCGGCGAGCAGCCGGGCATGAAGCGTCCGCAGCTCGCGGCGAAACTCATCGGCACGACGCCCGCCGATGCGACGGAGGAAGTGCAGGCGCAGGCCGCCGCGAAAATCGCCGCGCTCGCCGCGGATTTGCATTACCTGATCCAGCTCGGCTACGTCGTGGAATTTCAAAATGGCTGCATGGAACTGCCGCCCGCGCGCAAGGAAGCCGGTCACGCCGAGCACGGCGACGACGGACGCCACGACATCGCCGCCGAAACCGCCGGCCTGCACGAGGCACCCACGGAATCGCGTCCGCCGGAGCGCGCGCCAAAGCAGCCGCCGCGCGCGCAGGAGCAGCGCCGCGAACCGAAGCCCGAGCGCCCGCGCCGTGACAGCCGCTACGCGCTGCTGCCGCTGCTCACCGCGGCGTCGGTTGCATCGCTCGGCTAGCACGGAGCGCCGCAGTGGGAGCGCCGCGCATCCTTGCCGGCCATGAGACGGAGCGCGGGCCGTCGTAGCGTAGCTCTCCAGAGCTGCGCGCTTTCCGAGTTGCGCTTTCCCAGCAGGAAGACCCGCCCGCAGCTCTGGAGAGCTACGCTACGAATGAGCGCGTGATGTCGGCGTGCCGGCGAGACGCGCGGCGCTCCATCGAGCGCGTCGCTGCATGCGTGCGTCGCTGCACGCGTGCAGCAAAAAGCCCGGCCACCTTTTCGGCAGCCGAGCTTTGAAAAATGCGCGCGGAATCGTGCCCCGTTCGTGCTACTTCGCCGCGGTGAAATTCGCTTCGGCCTGCGCCCAGTTCACGACGTTCCACCACGCCTTCACGTAGTCGGGGCGGCGGTTCTGGTAATTGAGATAGTACGCGTGCTCCCAGACATCGAGGCCGAGCACGGGCGTACCGCCGCAGGTGCCGGCGATGTCGCCCATGAGCGGATTGTCCTGATTCGCCGTCGAGCAAATCGAAACCTTGCCGCCGGTCGCGCAGAGCCACGCCCAGCCGCTGCCGAAACGTCCTGCAGCGGCCGCCGCAAATTTTTCCTGAAACGCCTCGAAGCTGCCGAACGCCGCGTCGATCGCGGCCGCGAGTTTGCCGACCGGCTTGCCTTCGCCGCCGCTCTTCATGAGCTTCCAGAAAAAGGAATGGTTCCAGTGGCCGCCGCCGTTGTTGCGCACGGCGGTGCGGATCGCCTCGGGCACGGAGCCGATGCTCGCCATCAGATCGTCAATGCTCTTGGAAGCAAGGTCCGGTGCGCTTTCCAGCGCCTTGTTGAGGTTCGTCACGTACGCGGCGTGGTGCTTGTCGTGGTGAATTTCCATCGTGCGCGCATCAATGTGCGGCGCGAGGGCGTCGTTCGGATAGGGAAGTGCAGGGAGTTCGTAGGCCATGATTTTGTTGGGTTGAGGTTGAGACGTATCCGCAACGTGCGCCGCGTTGGCAAGCTGCCAGCGAGATGCTCGGATGCATGGATCAAATCGGCTCTGGCGCGCCTCCGGTCGTATGGCCGGCGTCGCGGAGCGCGGGAAATTCCGCGCGCCACGCGACGACTTCCGTGTGCGCCATGGCGACCGTAAGCACGGTCTCCGCTTCGCCGGCGTCGGCGATGATCTCGCCGTGCGGATTTACGATCACACTTCGGCCGCAATACTCGAAGCGCGGCTCGCGGCCCGTGCGGTTCACGCCGATGACGAAGGCCTGATTTTCAATCGCGCGCGCCTGCAGCAGCGTGAGCCAGTGCGCGATGCGCTTCACCGGCCACGCGGCGATCACGACGAAAAGATCCGCGCCACGCCGCATCGCTGCGCGGAAGAGTTCCGGGAAGCGCAGGTCGTAGCACACGAAGGGTGCGACGGTGAAATCGCCGAGCCGGAAAATCGCGCAGTCCGCACCGGCAGCGTGAACTTCCGCCTCGCCCGCGCCGCTGAAGGGCCGCTGCTTCACGTAGCGCGCGAGCAGCGTGCCGTCGGCGGCGAAGGTCACGGATTCATTCTGCGCGCGGCCGTCCGCGCCGGGATTGATCACGCCCGCCGTCACCGCGCAGCCGTGGCGCAGCGCGAGCGTGCGGAGGAAAGTTTCCGTCTCGCGCGAGTCGCCGTGCATCGTTTGCGCGAGGTCGAGGCTGAAGCCGGTGGCGAACATTTCCGGCAGCACAATCAGCGATTCCCGCGGGGGCGGATGCGCCTCAAGCAGCCGCTCTACCTTGACAAAATTCGCGCGCGGATTTTCCCACACGCTGTCGAGCTGGACGGCGGAGATGTGCATCGCAAAAATCAGCGCCTAATCGCGCCCCATCGCCTCGGCGAGTTTTGCTTCCCCGGCCTCGATGCCCTCCGCGCCGTCGTCCACTTTCTGCGGTTCGAGGAACTCCAGCGTGAGCCGCGAGAACGGCTTCGGAATCCACAGCGCGTCCCATTTTTTGCCGATGCGCCAGAAGCGCGTGAAGCCGACTTTCACCGGCACGATGCGCACATTCGCGTGCGCCGCGAGCTGCAGGATGCCCGGCGCGATGGAGTAGTTCGGCCCGCGCGGACCGTCGGGCGTGATCACGATGTCGTGGCCTTCGCCGACGGCGCGCGCGAGTTCCAGCAGCGCCGCCGCGCCGCGCCGCGAACTCGATCCGCGCACATTCCCGAGCGTGAAACGCCGCGCCATCGCCGCGAGCCAGCCTCCGTCCGCGCTCGCGCTCGTGAGCACTTTCACGGGATGGCAGCGCCGCTGCGCGCGCCAGTCCGCGAGGATGGAGCCGAGCAGCCGGTTGTGCCAGATGCAGAGGATCACCGGCCGGCGCGTGCGATCATAAAAGGTGCCGCCGTCCGTCCATTTTACGCGCAGCGTGAGCGCGAGGAGCTTCAGCGCCGCGCCCGTGGCGAATGACACGAGCGTTTGGATGAGCGTGATTTTTTGCGCGGAGGCGGGCTTGGGCACGGGTGAAATTTTCGGCCGCAGTCGGCGACAGTTTTTCGCGCCGCGACTGATGACTGGTCACTGCTTACCGATTACCGTTCACTTCCCGCCACTCCAAAAAAAGTCGCGCATGAATCTGCCCCGCCGTCCCCGCCGCCTCCGCGCCACGCCGCAAATCCGCGCGCTCGTCCGCGAGGGTTCGCTCTCGGCGGACGACTTCATCCTCCCGCTTTTTGTCTCAGAAAAAGTGCAGGGCCGCGTGCCCGTGGCCTCGATGCCCGGCGTCGCGCAGCTCGATGAGGACACGCTCGTCGCCGAGACGCGCGCGGCCCTCGAGGCGGGCGTGCGCGCCGTGCTGCTCTTCGGCATCCCCGCCGTGCGCGATGAAAAAGCCACGCAGGCCTACGCGGAAAATGGCGTCGTCCAGCGCGCCGTGCGCCGGCTGAAAAGCGAGCTGCCCGCGCTCGTCGTGATGACCGACGTGTGCCTCTGCTAATACATGAGCCACGGGCATTGCGGCCTCACGGATTTCCACGACGGCGCGGCGCACGTCCACAACGACGCCAGCGTGGAACTGCTCGTGCAAACCGCGCTCTCGCACGCGCGCGCCGGTGCCGATGTCGTCGCCCCGAGCGACATGATGGACGGCCGCATCGGCGCGATCCGCGCGGCACTCGATGCCGCCGGTTTTGAAAATACGATCCTCATGAGCTACGCGGCGAAATTCGCGTCCGCATTTTACGGTCCCTTCCGCGACGCCGCGGAAAGCGCGCCGCAATCCGGCGATCGTCGCGGTTATCAAATGGACGCCGCGAATGCGCGCGAGGCACTGCGCGAAGTGGAACTCGATGTCGGCGAGGGCGCGGACATCGTGATGGTGAAACCCGGCCTCGCGTATCTCGACCTCGTCTGGCGCATCAAGGAACGCTTCGGCCTGCCAACCGCCGTGTACCAAGTGAGCGGCGAATACGCGATGCTCAAAGCCGCCGCCGCCAACGGCTGGCTCGATGAAAGAGCGTGTGTGCTCGAGCAGATGACCGCCTTCAAGCGCGCGGGTGCGGACCTCATCATCACGTACTGGGCGCGCGAGTGCGCGGCGTGGTTGAAGTAGCGACCCAGCGCGCCCGTCGCCGCACTTAGCCGAAGTGAGGGAGTAATGGAAGGACTCGCGCTTTTCCGCTAGCTCAACCGCATGACCGCCCCCGACGACCTCGCGGCCCTCCGCGCCGAAATCGCCCAACTCCGCCAAGCCACCGATCGCCTGCGCCGCGAACTCAACGACCTCCACCGCTTCATCACCGTCGAGCATGACGATGACGGCAATGCCACCAACATCTGCGTGCGTTGCGCTATCCTCACCCTGTCCCGCCCGGACGCGGCGGACCGTTTCCAGATTTTCATCACCGCCGGCCCGGGCGACACCGGGCCCTGCATCAGCATGCTGGGGAGCGACGGCAAGCCCCGCATCCTGCTCACTTTGGAAAAAGACGACCCGTGCATCACCCTCCGTGCTCCCGGCGGCACGGATGCCGTCCTCCTCCGCGCCGATGCCGCCACCGGCCGCGGCCTCGTCGGCGCGTTGGATAACGGCAAGTCCCGCGCCATTCTCCAGGCTGTCGAAGGCGACGCCGGTGCCGTCGCCGTGGTCCATGATGACGGCCGCCCCCGCGTCTGCCTGCGCAGCACCGCGACGGACGGCGAAATCTTCGTCTCTACCCGCGACCTGAAGACCGCCATCAAGCTCACCACCAACTCCCAGTACGGCGGAGGCACCCTCATCGTCCACAGTCACAGCGGCAAACCCGCCGTCATCCTCAGCACTCTCGCCGGGTACGGCGGCGCCATCATCCTCAACGACCCCGAAGGCATCCCCTACGTCACCCTGCCCGACCCGAAGACCCAGGCGGATGCGGAGGATGACGCTGACTGAGGGGGACCAAATTTCGTTCCAAAAAATAGATTCGCGGATTTGTGCAGCCTGTCCGCGCGTGGCGAAACCGGTGGACGCATCGGAGGCGTTGTGGAAGATATGCAGGCGAATGGCCACGATTGCCGAAAAACTGATCCCGCACACGCTGCGGCCGATTTTTGAAAAGGTGCGTGAGGGACGGCGGATCACCGACAGCGAGTGTCTCGGACTCTACGGGTCGAACGATCTCAATGCGCTCGGCATGATCGCGAATATCATTCGCGAGCGGAAGAATGGGAACGTCGGGACGTACATTCACAATCTCTACGTCAACTACTCGAACCACTGCATCCTGCGCTGCCAGTTCTGCGCGTTCGGCGCGCGGAAAAATGAGGCGCACGCCTTTGAATTAAGCATCGGCGAAATCGAGGAGCGCGTGCGGCACGGGCTGGAACTCGGCATCACGGAAATCCACATGGTCGGCGGGCTGCACCCGTCGCTGAAGCCGGAGTGGTATCTCGAATTGCTCACGCGGTTGCGCGCGCTCGATCCGGCGCTGTTCCTCAAGGCGTTCACCGCCGTGGAAATCCGCCATCTCGCGGATCGCGTTTTCAAATGCAGCGTGCGCGAGGTGCTCACGCGGTTGCGCGATGCGGGGCTTGGCGCGATTACGGGCGGCGGCGCGGAGATTTTCGATCCGGCGATTCGCGATCAGATTTGCCGTGGAAAAGAGACGGCGGACGAATGGGCGGAGGTGCATCGGACATGGCACGAGATGGGGATGCGCAGCACGGCGACGATGCTTTTCGGCCACATCGAGACGCACGCGCATCGCGTGGATCACCTGCGCCGGCTGCGCGAATTGCAGGACGCGACGGGCGGCTTCACGGGCTTCATCCCGTTTGCTTTCGAGAGCCAGGGCGCGCGCCCGGAGCTGCGGCACATTCCGCACGCGACCGCTTTTGAGGAGTTGCGAAATCTCGCGATCAGCCGCATTTACCTCGATAATTTTGACCACATCACGGGCTACTGGGTGAGTCTCGGGCTGCCGCTCGCGGCGCTCGCGATGAACTACGGCGTGGACGATTTGCACGGCACGATCATGGAGGAAAAAATCTTCCACATGGCCGGGGCGACCACGCCGACGCAGCAGACGGTGCTCGCGCTGGAGAAGGCGATCTCCGAAGCGGGACGCATCCCGATGCAGCGCGACACCTGGTATCGCCGCATCGAGAGCACGTGGAGAAAGCCGTCGCCGACGCGACGCACGGGAACGGAAAAGGCGGAGCCGGCGTGCGCGTGAACGGCGCCGATCCGTGGCGTGCGTTGCGCGGCCTGCGCATCGGCTGCGTGCAGTATCTGAACTCGCGCCCGCTCATTTGCGCATACGATGGCCCGGTGGTTTTCGATCATCCATCCGCGCTCGCGCGCATGCTGGCCGCGGGTGAACTTGACGCCGCGCTCGTGCCGGCTTTTGAGGCCGTGCGCGAGGCGAAGTATGCGCTCGTGGACGACGTGGCGGTCGCGTGTGACGGCGAAGTTTTCAGTGTGTTCCTCGCGTACCGCGGCGCGTTGCGCGACGTGCATTCGATCGCGCTCGATCCGGCTTCGCTGAGTTCGGCGAATTTGCTCCGCGTCCTGCTCGCAGAATTCCATGGGATGCAGCCCGCGTTCGGCCCGGTCGGCGAGGCTCAGTTGCTCATCGGCAATCAAGCGATCGAATTCCGCGAGGCGGAAGAGGGGAAGTCGGACTGGCAGTTTCTCGATCTCGGTGCGGAGTGGAAGCGATGCACCGGGCTTCCATTCGTCTTCGCTGTGTGGGCCGTGCGCGCGGGGATCGCGGAGGCAAGCACGGTCGCGGATGCGTTTCGCCGGATGAAAGACGCGGGCCTCGCGCGCATCTCCGCGCTGATCGAGGAGGAGAGTTTTGGCGATGTCGAAATGCGGCGGCGCTACCTCACGGAATATTTGCGGTTTGGCATCAGCGTGAAAGGCCGCGAGGCGCTCGCACTTTACCGCACGCTGCTCGCGAAGCACGGGCTGATCGCGGAGCAATCGGTGCCGCTGAAATTTGTCTGACCGCGGCGGCCCGGCCCGATTGCGCTTCATTTTCGCCGACGGCGTTTCCATGTTCGCGCATGGCTGAAATTGTCTGCTTCGGCGAAGTCATGCTTCGCCTCACCACGCCGCATTTTTCCACGTTCGCGGATGCGCGGTCGCTCGACATCACCTTCGGCGGCGCGGAGGCAAATGTCGCCGTGCAGCTCGTGCAATTCGGCCGCAGCGCGGCGTTCGTTTCGCGGCTGCCGGAAAATCCGCTCGGCGATCGCTGCGTCGCGGAACTGCGCGGGCGCGGCGTGGACACGGCCGCGGTGCTGCGCGGCGGCGCGCGCATGGGCGTGTATTTTCTCGAGCCGGGAGCCGGGCAGCGGTCGGGGAAAGTGACGTACGACCGGCAGCACACGGCGGTCAGCGAGATGCAGCCGGGCATGGTGGATTGGGATGCGCTTTTCGCGGAGGCAAAATGGTTTCACTGGAGCGGCATCACGCCCGCACTCGGCGCGGGCTGCGCGGCGCTCTGCGAAGAAGCCTGTGCGGCGGCGAAGCGGCGCGGGCTCACGGTGAGTTTCGACGTGAACCATCGCGCGAAACTCTGGACGCACGCGGCGGCGGCGGCGGCGCTGCGTCCGCTCATGCGGCAGGTGGATGTGTGCATCGCGGGCGAGTCCGATGCGGTGGAGATCCTCGGCGTAAAAATACAGCCGGGCGACGAGGAGGAGCGCCTGCCCGCGACGGCGCGCGCGCTCGCGGAGATGCATGGGTTTCAAACCGTCGCGCTGAGCTGTCGCGCGGGTGACAGCGCGACACACACGACTTTCGCCGGGATGATCCACCGCGCGGGCGCGAGCGCATTTTCACGGCGGCATGAGATCACGGTCGTGGATCGCGTGGGGGCGGGGGACGCCTTCACGGGCGGGCTGATCCACGCCTTGCTGCGCGGCGATGAGCCGGCGCGCGCGATCGAATTTGCGACGGCGACGGCGGCGTGGAAGCACACGATTCCGGGCGACTGGAATCGCGGGTCGGTCGGGGAAATCGAGGCGCTTGCCGCGGGCGGCGGCGGCGGGCGCATCGGGCGATAGCAAACTGCCCGGAAACATCCGTTGACAATGCCGCACTCAACCTCCAGACTCCGCTCCCTTTTTTCCACAGGGGTAACCGCCTTTAAACATAAGATATGATGAGCCATCTCGTAGATGAAGCCGCCAAGAAGATCCAGAATGTTCCCTTTCTGGTGAACATGGTCTCGAAGCGGGTCCGCCAGCTTTCCGCCGGGCACCGCCCGATGATCGATCCCACTCCGAAGATGGGACTCGCGGACATCGCGTTGCAGGAAATCATCGAGGGCAAGCTCAACTACGAGCTGAAGGCCGTCGAAGAGGAAAAGGAATAGCGCCGTCCCGCCCGGGGGCGGACTCGAACGATGGGCGGCGACATTTCGGTCAACCACAAGGCGCTGCGGGATTTCCACATCCTCGATCGGTTCGAGGCTGGTCTCGAGTTGAAGGGCACGGAGGTGAAAGCCATCCGCGCGGGGCTCGCGAATGTGAGCAACGCCTTTGCGCGCATCAAGGGGAACGAGGCGTGGCTTTTCGACCTCGATATCCAGGGCTACGACAAGGCGAGCTTCGAGCAGCATGTGCCGAAGCGCCGGCGCAAGCTCCTGCTGCACCGGCAGGAGATTGACAAGCTCTTCGGAAAAGTACAGGTCGCCGGGCATTCGCTCATCGCGCTGCGGCTGTACTGGGTGGAGCACCGGGTGAAAGTGGAACTCGGCGTGGGCAAGGGGAAGCTCGCGCAGGACAAGCGCGAGGACATGAAGACGAAGGTCGAAACGCGCGAGGCGGCGCGGACGATGGCGGAGTTTAACAAACGGCGGAAGTAGCGGCGCGCGGTTCTGCCGTCGGGACGGATATTTAACCGCAGATGAACGGGGATGAACGCAGATGCATCCGAATCAAGCTGCGTTCATCCGTGATCGTAGGCGCGCTCGGGAGAGCGCGGAAGGGGGCTTCCGCCCGCGCCTACGGGGCGCCGCGGCGCGCACCGAAGACTCCGCTTGGCGTTGCGAGGTGCCATGGGTCGCAAACACCGCTTGCGGGGCGGATGGGGCGTGGATGAAGTGCGGCGCGTGCTTCCGCTCGAGCGCTCCTTTTTCCAACGCGATCCCGTGACCTGTGCACGCGAACTGATCGGCTGCACGCTGCGCTGGGGAAAATGCGCGGGCGTGATCGCGGAGACGGAAGCGTACGGCGCGGTGAACGATGAGGCGTGCCACACTTGGTCGCGGCCGAGCGCGCGGGCGTTTGTCGCGACGCATCCGCCGGGCGCGGCGTACGTGTATTTCAACTACGGCATGCACTGGATGCTGAACGTGCTCGTGAAGGGCGGCAGCGAGGACGGCTTCGTGCTTTTCCGCGCGCTCGAACCGACGGAAGGGATCGCGGCGATGACCCGCCGGCGCTCCGTAAATCTAAAATCCGAAATCCGAAATCTTAAATTTCCCGTGTGGCTGTGTAGCGGTCCCGGGAAACTCGCGCAGGCGCTCGGCGTCACGGGCGCGGATCACGGGCGCGACTTCTGCGCGGGGAGTGCCACGCAATTTTTCGGGCCGGACGGTGCGAGGGAAACGGACGCCGGGCCGCGCATTGGCATCTCGCGGGCGCAGCATCTGCCGTGGCGCTTCATGCTGCGGCACAGCGCGCACCTTTCCGTGCGGCAGCGGGTTGCGGGAAAAAGTTGAGGCCAGGCCGGACGAATCCGACCTGGCCTCGAAAGGCAAATCTTCCCCGAGGGAAGCTACCTCTTAGCCACGGTGGTGATGGTGGTGGTGGACGACCGTCTTGCCGTCGTAGGCCGGGGCCGGCGGCGGAGGATTGTGCTTCGCACACGAGACGAAGCCGAAGGACATGGCCGCGAGGGCGATGATGGATAGAATACGCATTTTAGAGTGTCACCCCCTTCTGTGCAGGTTGCATGTGGCGGGGATGTAGTCGGGCGGGGGAAAGTGTGACAACAGAATTCGTCGGAAAGTTCGGAGGGG
>JBBQJR010000074.1:0-10743 GCA_038326125.1 Chthoniobacterales bacterium | reverse complement strand
AGTTTGGCGGCGTTCGCTTTCATCCGCGCCGGGGAAGTCGCGAGGCCCGCGGGCGTCGCGATGGAGGCGAGGATCGGCGCGGGTGCGTTCGCAGATTGCGAATCAGCAATGCCCTCCGCTGTGAGCTTTGCCCACGCAGCGTGCGCCGCGTGCCACGAGGCAGAAAGCGCCTCGGCATCGGGAGCGCGGATGACGGCGAGCACGGGCTCGATGTGGTCGGGATTTACGCGCGCCATGATGGTGCGCAGCGCGTGACCGGCGACGCTGTTGCGGGGCTCGAGCGACTTGGGATTCAGATCGAAAACGAGGCGACCGACGGGCGCGAGCGCGGCGACGGAGAGCGCGACGAGGATGATCGCGGAGGGCGCGAGGAGCCTCCATGGACGCGACAGCGCGAGCGGCGGCAGCCGCGGAATCCACAGGCAAAAGTAGTGCGCGATCGTCATTGCGAAGAAGGTGATGACGGCGCACCAGCCGATGTTCCGCCACGTCGCGGCACCCCAAGTGCGGATGGTCAACGCGATGAAAATCGCGCCGGCCACCACGGCGCACGCGAGCACGACGCGGACGATTTTCCAAAGCCAGCGCGGGAGCGTGAGGCCGAGGAAGAGCCAGAAAAAAGTCATCATCACGCCCGCGGCGATGAGGATGCCGCAGGCGATGAGCACTCCGAGCTGCTGGTAGCCGAGCGAGCCGCTGCCGAGCAGGCAGAAAAACGCGGCGGCGGTGGTGAACGAGCCAAACCAGATGCCGCGGCCGTGCATGCGGAGCGCGGTGGCGATGGCCTGCTCGGGCGTGCGGCCTTCGTTGCGCTCGGCGAGGAAGCGCGCGTAGAGGATCATCGCGAAGTCCACGCCGAGGCCGACGAGGATCGAGCAGAGGCCGACGGTGATCATGTTCAGCTCGCCGTAAAAGGCCGCGCCGCATGCGATGGCGAGCACGCAGCAAAGCAGCAGCGCCTCCATGATGGCGCGCAGCGGTTTCCATTTGCGGAAGCCCGCGTAAAAAGTGAGCGCGACGAGGACGAGGCTGCTCGCGAGCGTGCTCGTGATGTCGCTTTTCATTTTCGAGGCCATCTCGGCGACGTACGCGGTGCGCCCGGTGCAGAAGATTTCCGGCGCGGGGCCGGCGGTCCACGAGGCGAGGACGCGCGTTTTGAAATCCTCGAACTGGCGCATGACTTCGCGGCACGCGGGTTCATTCAGATCCGGCTGATCGCAATGCACGAAGACGGTGCGAAAACGCGGGTCGGACGCGGCGGCGAAATTCGTCGTGCGCAGACTTTTCAGCGCGGGGAAGACGATGCCGAGCGGGTCGTATTCGAGTTCCGCCTGCGAGAGGCCGACGCCGGACTCGAGCTTTGCGCGGAGCTTGCCGAGGCGCGCTGCGATGGCTTCGGGTTGGAGCGTCGCGATGAGTTGCGCGAAATCCGCATCGCTCTGATTGAGCATGAGCGGGAGCGCGACGGCGCGGAGTTCGGCGAGGCCGCCGGGGGCTTCGAGCGGGGAGCGATCCATCACGCGCACGACCCATTTTTCCCCGCGCAGCGCCGTGGCGAAATGCTCGGTGAAGCCATCCACGTCCACGTCATACGACGGCGAGAGGAGGCCGATGATCAGTTCGCGCGCGGAACTGAATTCGCGATCAGCGAGCTTGTAGATTTGCACGCTCTCGAAATGCCCGGGGAGCATGTCGAGCACCTCGCTATTCAGGTGCGAGCGCGTGAAAATAAGCGTACCCGCGACGGCGAGGAGCGCGAGCAGGCTCCACCACAGCAGCCGCGGACGGTGCACGACGAGGTGCGCGACGCGGTCGGAAATCTTCGGCCGGGATTTTTCCAAGCCGGGCTAGTCGAGATGGCAGATTACTGACTCGAGCGCGGGCTGCTTTTTCAGGTCGCGCATTGCGAGCGCCTCGCCGGTGGGATTTTGGTGGCGGATGTAGTCGAAGCGCGCGACCTCGCCTTCGCCGGCGCGCGCGTGCATCACGATGTCCGGCAGCGTCACGCGGAAGCTGTCGCCCTTCGCCTGCGCGTCGCCCCACATGAAAACTTCGGGCAGCGCGGCCCACGCGCGGGAGGAGTCCTTCAATTTTTCCGACTTGAAATTTTTCTTCGTCAAGTCGCGCGGTCGCCAAGTCCAGCCGCCGTGCGAAAGCGGGCCGCTGGCGCGCACGGAAAGCATGTGCTTTTCCTCGAGGCCGCCCTTGGCCTTGGCATCGCTGCCAAATTTCGCGGTGAGCGTGAGCAGCGTCACGCCGGGACCTTTGGTGATCTCTGCGACGAGATTTTCACCGTCCTGGCGGATGACGATTTCGCCGACGATCTGCTCCTTTCCGCTGGAAAATTTCACCTGTCCGTGGCGCTCGGTGGCGTTGCTTTTCACCGCGCCAGCGCCGGGTTCTCGCGCAGCCTGCGGATTGAGCGCGGCCCCGGCGGTGAGCGGAATGGCGAGCAGGGCGAGGGCGATGGAACGGGCGAGGGGGGATTGCGAGTGGCGGGTTTTCATGGGGTGTGAATGTGCGGGCGGTGGGATTTTTTTGGCTGCTGGCTCACGGGCGGGCGGCGACCGCGGGCGCGGTATCATCCTTCATGTCTTCGAGTCGCGGGCAGAGAGCGTGGCGCTTTTGCAGCCAGAGGACGAGGTAAAAAAGCTGGAGGCGCCACCAGACGCCGAAGCGCGGATGGATGTTGCCGCCGAGCACGCTGTTCACGGCCTGCGGGATTTGGAAGGGCGGCGTCGGCGTGGTGAAGACATCCACAAATTCCTCCGTGTACCAGGCGCTCACGAAGCGGAGGTAACGGTTCATCAAGCGGTTCACGCCGCGCGCGTACGCGGTCATGTGGAGGCGGCCGAGCCGCGGATGGCGGAGTGAAAAATCGAGCACGCGCGCGGCCTGTTCGCCGGTGTGGAGCGCGAGGAAAACGCCGGTGCTGAAAATGGGATCGATGAAGCCCGCGGCGTCGCCGGCGAGCAGCCAGCGCGGGCCGTGGAGGCGCGTGTTGCGGTAGCTGTAGTCGCCGACGGCGTGGACCTCCGTGGTGCGCTGCGCGCCGGCCATGCGCGACTGCATGAGGGGCGCGGCGGCGAACGCATTTTCCAGCGCAGCTTCCGGCGAAATGCGCGCGGCGCGGAAGTCCGCGATGTCCATGACGAGACCGACGCTGGTGCGCTTTTCATCGATCGGGATGAGCCAGAACCAATCGCGTTTTCCGCGCACGAGACGGGTGAGCGTGCCGTCGCGTCCGTCGTCGCGCTGCACGCCTTCAAAGTGCGCATAGACGCTGAATTTTTGCAGGTGATCGTATTGGCGCTTCAGGTCGAAATGCGAGCCGACGACCGCATTGCGACCCGAGCAATCGAGCACGTACGCCGCGCGGATTTCGCCGCCGGCGGTCTGCAGCGTCACGCCCGTTTTGTCGAAGGCGACATCGCTGACGGCGCAGGGTTGGCGGACTTCGACGCCGCTCGCCGCGGCGCGGTCGAGGAGCATTTTGTCGAACCACGCGCGCTCGACTTGGAACGCGCGGCGGTGGCTGAGCTGGAGCGCATTTTCAAAATAGAAACGCTGCACGCGGCGGCCGCACGCGGTGGCGATTTCGCCGCCGAGTTTGGGAAAGGCGTGGCGCTCGAGTTCGTCGCGGACGCCGAGTTTTTCAAAAAGTTCGAGCGAGTGCGGGAGGAGCGACTCGCCGATTTTGAAGCGGGGAAAAATTTCCTTTTCGCAGAGCACGACGCGACGCCCGGCGCGGGCGAGCAGGATCGCCGCGGAGGATCCGGCGGGCCCGCCTCCGATGATTGCGACGTCGAATGTGGATGCCATCGCGCACAGCATGGCAGCGGTGGCGGAGGTGGCGCAAATGGGAACTTTGCGGGGTTTGGCTCAGGGCAGAATTTGGAATTCATGAAATCATGAAAACGCCGGACACCCGGCGGGGATGTCTTCTTCGTGGTTTCGTGGCTTCCAAATTTCAGCGATGGGGGTCGCCGCACACGGCGCTTGCATTGCGATCCGGCGAGCGGGCAACGTCCGCGGCGTGCGCCTGCTCGACCGCTACATCGGACGTCAATTGCTGGTGTCGGCGATCTTCGCCGTCACCGTGCTCAGCGTCGTGCTCGTGCTGGGAAATATTTTCAAGAAGCTGCTCGATCTGCTGATCAATCAGAACGCGCCGCCGAGCCTCATCCTCAGCTTCATCGCGTACGTCCTGCCGTTCTCGCTCACGTTCACGATTCCGTGGGGCTTTCAGACATCGGTGCTGCTCGTCTTTGGCCGGCTCTCGGCGGAAAATGAGTTGACCGCGATGAAGGCGACCGGCGTGAGCGTCGCGCGCGCGTGCCTCCCCGTGTGGGTGCTCGCCGTGTTGCTCGCCGGCGTGTGTCTGTGGATCAATCTCGAGGTCGCGCCACGCGCTCAGCAGCGGATGAAGGACGCGCTTTTTCAAATCGCGACGGACAATCCCCTCGCGATGTTCGGGAGCGACAAGGTGATTGACGATTTCCCGGGGCGCAAAATTTACGTCGAAAAAAGCGAGGGCAAGAAACTCACGAATCTCATGATTTACCAGCTCGATGCGATGAGCCGGGTGAAAAATGTGGTCTATGCGCGCGAGGGAACGATGTTCATGGAGACGGTGCCGAAGACGATGCCGGACGGGGCGATCTTGCAGGAGAAGCAAATCATTTTGAAGCTGCATAACATGCGCTACGAGCAGCGCGACGAGGAGCACCCGTACGACCTCTCGCGCATCCGGCAGGGCATCACGGTGGAGGAGGGGAGCATCGCGATTTCGCTGAAGGAGTTGTACGAAAAACAGCGCAAGACGAAAAATGTGGGCGCGCTGCCGATCGGCGAATTGCTCGACAGCGCGCGACCGGACCGGCTCGTGGAATTGAGCAAACGCTTCAGCAATGCGCTCGGGACGATCGCGCTCGCGCTGCTGGCGGTGCCGCTGGCGGTCACAGCGCAGCGCAAGGAGACCGCGGTGGGTTTCGCGATCAGCCTGGCGCTCGGGCTGTGCTACTACGTGCTCATTTTTCTCGCCGATCTCACGCGCAGCCGGCCCGCGCTGCATCCGGTGATTCTGGTGTGGATGCCGAATGTGCTGTTTTTCATGCTCGGCGCGTTCCGATTCTGGCGGCTTTCGCGGCGGTGATTTTCCTCCCAGCTTGACACCCGCGGCAGACCGCGCTTTTCCGTGTCCATGCACGCTGCGCAGATTTTACGACGCAACACCGCAGCAGGATGCGTGCGGAGGCCCGCGAGATGAACGGCTTCACCGCGGGCGGAGCGTGGATTTGCCACACGGGAAAAGTGCGCAAAGTGAACGAGGACGCGTGCCTTTTCGGCGGGACATTTGGCGGCGCGAGCACCTCGGCCCCGCTCAGGGCCGTGCTGAAAAAATCGCACTGGGTCATCGCGCTCGCCGACGGCATCGGCGGCCACCGGGCCGGGGCGTACGCCAGCCGGGAGGTGCTCGCGGGGCTGGATGCCGTGAAGGATTTCAGCACCGCGGACATCGCGCACGCGCTGCAGGAGACGAACCGCAAGCTCCACGAGATCGGCCGCGTGAAGCCTGAGTTTGAGGGCACGGGCACGGCGGTCGTCGGTCTCGTATCCGGGCCAGACGGGCTGTTCGGTTTCAATGTCGGCGACGCGCGGCTTTACCGGCAGCAGAGCGGGAAAATCGTGCAGGTCTCGCGGGATGATTCCGTCGAGCAGCTTCTCATTCACGAAGGCCTGCTCGAGGTCTCCGACGGCGTGCGTTCGAACTACATGCACGCGCTGACCCAAAGCGTGGGCGGCTCCGCGGAATATCATCCCCTCGATCCGCATTTCTATCCGCTCACGGTGAAAAGCACCGCGCGCTTCCTCCTCTGCACCGACGGCCTAACCGACATGCTCTCGAACAAGACCATCGAGTCGTATCTCGTCCCGCAGTTAAATCCCGTCGCGGCGGTGCAGTCACTTTTCTCCGCCACGTTGGAAGCCGGCGGTCGCGACAACATCACCATCGCGCTCGTGGATGTGGAAAAAGTGTGACGCGGCGGGGCGAGGCGGTGAATTCTGAATTCTGAATTTTGAGTTCTGAATGTGGGGGCGAATAGCCATGTTCCGTTGCGAAGTCTCGGCGGCTTTGGCTTCCAAAAAACACCGCCCCGAGAATTCTTCGGGAGGAGCATTTTTCCAACCGAGTCGAATTTGGAATTTGGAATCGGAATTCAAAAACCTCCCACACCTCTCCCCGGAAAAGCTGAAGCCTCCCGGATCTCGCGATCCGGGAGGCCCAGTAGCCCAACCAAATTTTCCAGCGCCTAGCTGCGACCGTTCGAGGCGACGGGCGCCTTGCGCTTGCTGGCGACCTGCGCGATGCCGACCTGCGTCGCGGCGTGGCGGAAAGTGCTGCCCTTGCTGAAGCTGTAGAGCGGGATGTAGCGGTTCTCGGGCAGCTTGTCCGCGGCGATGGGCGCGCGGCGCAGCGTGCAATCCAGCAGCCACCACCGGCCCTCATTTTTCCACATCACCCAGGCGTGGCTGATGCGCACGCCGGGTTCCGTTTTGCCGATGACGAAGCGCACGTCGCTGTCGCCGAGCTGGCTGGCAAGCCACAGCGCCTTGTCCTTGCAATCGCCGGAGCGCTTCGCCGCCGTGGCGGCGGGCATCGCGGCGACGTAGGGATTCTCCATGCGGTAGCGGAAATTGCGGCCCTCGATCATGAGCTTTTTCACCTGTTCCATGCTGGCCTTCTGCTGGGCGGGATGCGCGAGGACCGAGCGCACAGGCGTCATGTAGCGGTCGTAGGGCGTGTAGTCCGAGGGGGTGCCGGAATCGAAAGCGGCCGAACCGGTCAGCTTGGCGGTGAGGAGGAGGGCGAGGGAGAGGAATGAGGTTTTCATGTTATAAAAACTAGAATTACCATGATTGCAAGCTTGCCTCGTGCCAAGTTGACCTGATTAAACGGCGGAAACTATAATTTCCATATTCTGATGAGTTGCGCAGCACCGCAACTGGAGGGGGCACGATCCTGTGGGTGTGCCGCAGCGGAGACATCGCTGTTGTAGCACTGGAGCGAAGCCGTCGGTTTGGAGGCCAGTTCACATTGACCGGCGAAGTCGAGTGCCTACGCTACGGGGGCATGAAGACGTTCGCCCTCCTCCTCGCTGGTTTCATCGCCGCTCACGCCGCCGACGTGGAAGTCGGCAAGACCGTGTATCGCGACGCCACCGTGAAACTCGTCTCACCGACGAAGGCGCTCATCATCTACATGGTTCATTCCGGCCTGCGATTACAGCGGACTGAGAGCGTGACCGTGGAGGCCTGGCAACTCACTCCAAAGCAGCTAGTCCGGTCTGGGTTCGATCCATCTCTTGTTGAAGCCGAGCGCACGCGGCGCGAACGCGAAAGCCATCCCGTCGAAGCAAAGCCTCTCCCGACACCTGACCCATTTAAAATCACCGCGGAGCAGTGGGCAAAAATACTTTAGAACGCGGCAGAGGTTGACCGGCGCAACCGGCAATTCACCACCGACGAACAACGCAATGAAGTGATCCGCACGCTGGACCGCGTCGAGGCCCGTATCAAACAGGAAACTGAACGGCAGGAGGAGGTCGCCGCGCGCGCGGTACTCTTTGCGAGCGCAGTCGACCGGCTTCAGGCGTCCGGCCTGCGCGAGATGCTCGCCAAGGAAGGCAGACTATCACCCATCGCCTTTACGACCCTTCCCATCGAATTTCGGCTCATCGCGGCGCGCCTTGTGCCCGGAATCTTACCCATCTCAGGCACACGTCTTGGAGCACTCGAAAGCCAGCGAGCCGCCATCCTCGAACAACTAGAGAAGAAATAACGGAAAATCTGCACGCCCCGGCTGCTGGTCGCGCTCCCAGGCACCCTGGTTTTTCCGCCGCCCCGTCGTCCCGCGGTCACCCCATGTTCGCCGGCTGATTCGTGCTCTCGAGCACGGCCCGCCAGAGTTCGCCGTGCGGGTCCACCTTGTGTCGCCCAGTCGTGACAAACGGGATCGGCACATGCACGTAAGTGCTGTGCCAGCGGCCCACGAGCATGGCCGTCTTGCCGGCCATCGCGGCATGGACGGCGTGCTGCGCGAGGTGCTGGCAGAAAAAGTTGTCCTGCGCGTTCGCCGGCACGCTGCGGATGGCGTAACTCGGGTCCATGTATTTCAGCGAAAGGTCAATTTTCCGCTCGCGGAAAAAATGCGTGATTTTGTCCCGCAGGAAAACGCCGATGTCCTTCGGCCGCGTGTTGCCGCTGGCATCGCGGTCATCGTAGCCCTCCATCAATTCCTGCCCCGCGCCCTCGGCGACGACGATCACGACGCTCTTCTTTTTCGCAAGCTTGTAGCGGATCGCCTCGAGCAATCCGCGCTCGCCTTCGAGCGCAAATTTCACCTCCGGGATCAGCACGAAGTCCACGTTCCCATCCGCCAGCGCCGCGTATGAGGAAATGAACCCCGACTCACGGCCCATCAGTCGCACGAGGCCGATGCCGTTCGGTGCGCCGAGCGCCTCCGCGTGCGCGGACCGCACGACCTTCAGCGCCTCGGCAAACGCCGTCTCGAAGCCAAACGATTTGTCGAGAAACTGGATGTCGTTATCAATCGTCTTCGGAATGCCGACCACCGCCTTTTTCAGCCCACGCCGCTCGATTTCTTCCGCGATGGCGTGCGCGCCTTTCAGCGAGCCGTCGCCGCCGACGACAAAAAGAATGTCCACGCCCATCTCTTCGAGCGTGTCCACCATTTCGCCGACGGACTGGTTGCCGCGCGAACTGCCGAGAATGCTGCCGCCGAGCAGATGGATTTGTTTTACGGACTCCGGCTTCAGCGTGATTGGCGTGTGTCCGAGCCGTTGCACGAGCCCCTGATAGCCGTAGCGAAATCCGAAAATCTTCGTCACGCCGTACCGCGTCGTGAGCTGTGTCACGAGACCCTTGATGATGTCGTTCAGGCCTGGGCAAAGTCCGCCGCAAGTCACGATGCCCGCCGTCGTGCGCGACGGATCGAAGAACATTTTCGCGCGCGGCCCAGCGATCTCGAATCTCTGCACCGCCTCGTCCTTGGGATCGATCACCGGCCCGTTGATGTTCACCCGGTGCTCGACCAGCACGCGTTCGTCGTCGCTGCGGAATTTGATCTCCAGGCTGCTGGCGGTCTGCAGCGGCGAACGGTGTTCGCAGGTGCCCAGGGTCTTGATGCGCGTCGGCATGAAGCGCAAAACGTGTGCAGACGCAGGAATGTCGGCGCAAGCGAATTCCGTGATCGCTGCGCCGCGCCGCCGGAATGCCTCCGCGCAGCGTTCGCTCGACTTGTCGCCGAACGCCGCTATCTGTGCGCGCCCTATGTTTTGGACCGAAGAAGTCGCCGCCAAGTGCGTCGGCCCGCAGATCATCAACGACTCAAAAACTCCGAGCGGCCGCGTGCATGTCGGCGCGATGCGCGGCGTGCTCATCCACGATGCGATTTTCCGTACGCTGCGCGAAAAGGGGTTCGAGGCGCGCTACCTCTTCGGCGTGGACGATTACGATCCGCTCGATGAAATTCCCGCGGGCAAGGGCGCGCATTTCGAGCAATTCCTCGGGCAGCCGCTGTGCAACGTCCCGCCGCCCGACGGCTCGACCGCGACCGACATGGCCGAGCACTACATCGCGGAATTTTTCCAGGTCTTCGAGGAGCTCGGCGTGAAAGTGGAGAAGTACCGCATGCGCGACATCTACCGCAGCGGGAAGTTTAACGAGGCGATTGACACCATCCTCCGCGCCGCGCCGACGGTGCGCCGCGTGTATCAGGAAGTCTCGAACTCCGTGCGCGCCGAAACGTGGTTCCCATTCCAGACCGTGTGCGAAAAGTGCGGGCGCATCGGCACCACGGAAATCTTCGCGTACGACGGCAAAGAGGTCAGCTACCGCTGCCGCCCCGACATGGTGAAGTGGGCGCGCGGCTGCGGCTACGAGGGAAGAGTGTCGCCCTTCGACGGACGCGGAAAGCTCCCGTGGAAACTCGAGTGGGTCGCCAAGTGGATCAGCTTCCCCGTGACGATCGAAGGCGCGGGCAAGGATCACTCGACGAAGGGCGGCTCGCGCGACGTGAGCGCTGCTTGCCTGCGCGCGATTTTTCAAAAGGAGCCGCCGCTCAATGTGCCGTATGAATTCTTCCTCGTCGGCGGCGCGAAGATGAGTTCGAGCAAAGGCATCGGAGCGAGCGCGCGCGACATGGCGGACCTGCTGCCGCCCGAATTGCTGCGCTTCCTGATGATCCGCACGAAGCCAAACTCACCCGTGAACTTCGACGTGCACGAGGAAGGCATCGTGAAACTCTTCAACGAATACGACCGTTTCCACGACCGCACTGTGACCGGCAAGGCCACGCCGGACGAGGCATTCGTCACGCGCCTCGCCGCACCCGCCTCAATGGAAGGCCACGAGTTCAACGCGAATTTCCAACTCGTCACCGCCCTGATCCAGATGCCGCATCTCGATGCGGTGAAGGAGATCGAAAAGCGCGCCGGCCGCCCGCTCAACGAAAGCGAACGCGCGCACCTCGAAGCGCGCATCCGTTCGGCAAAAGTCTGGGTGGAGCGCTACGCCACCGACGAGGAAAAGACGCGTCTGCAGGAAACGCTGCCCGCGCGCGCCGCGGAACTCACGCACACGCAGCGCGCATTCATGCACGCGCTCGCCGACGCACTGCCGGACACGACGTGGGAGGACGACGCGTTGCAGTCGAAAATC
>JBBQJR010000073.1:0-10838 GCA_038326125.1 Chthoniobacterales bacterium | reverse complement strand
AACTCTGGCAACGATTCGTCCCACACGTTCAGCGTATCGATCGCCACATCCGGCGCTGCCCGGCGGGACGCCTGAATGAACGCATTCGACACGACAATCGACGCAGAGTTGGCCGCGCGCGGCGAGCATTCGATGTTCAGGATGCGAAGGGGCATGCCGGCATTGTACGACGAGTTTGAAAGCCTTGTCAATTCGCGGGCTGTGCTTGATTGGATTGTTTCGCCCGGTGCCACGGCATCGATACTACTACTGCTAGGAATTGGACTGCTAGGAATTTGCTTTTCACCGCGCCGCGCCGGAAACGGGCCGAGCGTCGAGTGGAGCCGGGGAGCGAGGGGGTCCGGCGTGCCGCCCAGGCGGGCATCCGTCAGGCCCATGAACAAGGCGTAGGACGACGCGGTGAACAGAGCGCTGAAAAAGTGCATGCCCGTCAGCCAGGTCATCAGCAAGGTCGGGGCAAGGAATTCGCTTTTCATCGCGCTGTGACGGAAACGGGCCGAGCGTCGAGTGGTGCCGGGGAGTGAGGGGGTCCGTTGCGCCGCCGCAGGTAGGTCGTCTCATTTTTAAATCAACGCATGATCTTGTTTTTCAAAGAGCCGTCCGCAAGTTAGCGCGCGGCTTTTTTGTTGGCTATTTTCCGCAGCTTCACGCCAAAACTAAATTCCCGGAGTCAAAACACAACCCTATGAAATTTCCCAAAGTAATATCGCCTTTCATCGCCGCGGTTCTCTTGGCCTCGCCTTCTCTCCATGCGCAGGTGGACATCTCGGGACAGTGTGTGGAAAACCGCATATCGCCGGTGGGGCTGGATGCACCGCAACCGCGTTTTTCCTGGAAACTGAAAGGATCTGGCAAGGGACTGCGCCAGACCGCCTATCAGATTCAAGTAAGCTCAGGGGCGCTGGTGTGGGACTCCGGCTGGATCGCTTCCGACCAAAGCCACCTCATCCGCTATGAGGGCAAGCCCTTGCAATCAAGCACTCCATACGTCTGGAAAGTCCGGATCAAGGACGGTGACGGAAAGGAATCCGCATGGTGCGGAGATTCGCGTTGGGTGACGGGTCTGATGGATGCGGAGGTGGAGCTGAAAGCGGATTGGATCGGCTACGACATCCCTGCGACGGACACGCCAGCGGCGGATAGTTTCAGTCTCTCCGGCGCAAGCTGGATCTGTCATCGGGATCTGAAGGAGAAGCAAGCATTGGCGACCTATTATCGAAAGACTATTGACCTTCCGGAAGATACGAAACGGGTCATCGTTTCCATGGAGCTGAACGAAACTGGGCAGTTGATCGTGAACGGGACGGAGCTGCTGCAAGGCGGTCGTTTTGGCATCATCAGCTATCTGGATATTTCCCCTTGGATACGGCCGGGGAAGAACGAGATCGGTTTCCGCGCCTATGACGCAAGTTTCGCAGAGCATCCCGGGTTGATCGCTTCGATCTACTACGAAACGGCCACGGGAACCACCGCCCGCATCGTCACGGACGAGACTTGGGAATCAACTTTAAACCCGGTCGACCCATGGGCTGCCGCCGCTCAGGGCAATGTATGGAAGCCGGTGCGTGTGCTGGGCAAACCAAGCGATGCGAATCCGTTTCCCCAAGGCAAAAAGACGCTATTTTCCCCGGAGGACTCGCTCAAAGCCTATTCCCCGCCAGCGGTGTATCTCCGCAAGGAAATCGATCTGAAGAAACCGGTGAAGTTCGCGGTATTCCATGGGACTGCAAAAGGTCTCTATGATCTGCATCTCAATGGCCAGCGCCAAACGGAAACAGGATTTCAGCCCGGCTGGACTCAGTTTGACAAACGGATCAGCTACGTGAGCACGGATGTCACCCGTGCCCTCAAGACCGGGAAGAACGTCCTCGGTGCCGTACTGGCGGATGGCTGGTATCGCGGAAATCTACTCTGGACGGGACGGGAGAAATTCGGCAAGAAGCTTCGTTTTTCAGGGCAGCTCGTAGTGGAATACGCCGATGGAAGCCGTGAAACCTTTGCGACGGATTCATCGTGGCAAGCCTCCTACGGCCCGATCCGCCAGTCGGACATCATGAACGGCGAGATCTATGATGCGCGTCTGGAACAGAGCGGCTGGGATGCCGCAGGATTTGATAGCAGTTCTTGGGCACCCGTGGTTTCCGAGAAACGGGACCCTCAGCCTGAAGTGGTAAAAATGTTAGATGTGACTGCACGCGTTCGCACTCAGCTAGATGGTGGAGAACGGATCACTGCGCAAAGCTCGCTAGTCGGCCACGATCCAGCTCCGGGCGTACGCAAAAGCCTGGTCGTGCAATTCCGCAGCGGAGGGAAAGTCCAGAAAGAAGTGATTCCAGAGCCCGGTAACTGGTCGGTGCCGAAAGGTCTCAGTGGTGCGGATATTCTCAGTGCCAGCTACGGAGCCAATAGCGGTAGAAAAGGTGCCATACAAAAGGCGCATCCCACCGAGCCGGTGGCGATCGAACAAGAGCTTTCGCCGCAGGCTATCACCGAGCCGAAGCCAGGGATTTACGTGATTGATTTCGGACAGAATTTCGCCGGATGGGCGCGTCTGAAGGTCATGGGTGAAGCTGGGCAGTCGATTTATCTGCGTTTCGCCGAGGATCTGAATCCTGATGGCACGATTTACACGGATAATCTCCGCAGTATAAATCCCGCCGACCGTTACATCTGTCGGGGCGCTGGGGTGGAAACCTGGGAACCGCGTTTCACTTACCATGGCTTCCGCTACGTGCAGGTGATCGGCCTGAAAGAAAAACCGAGCAAGGAGACACTTACCGGCATCGTGGCGCATTCGGGCGGCGTCATCACCAGCACCTTCGACTCCTCCTCGCCCATGCTGAACCGCCTTTACAAAAATGTTCAGTGGAGCCAGCGGTCTAACTATTTTGAAACAATGACCGATTGCCCGCAACGCGACGAGCGTTACGGCTGGGTGGGCGACGCATGGTTTTTCATGGCCAGCTCGGCCTACAACCAAAACGGAGCCAGCTTTTTCAACAAATGGTTCCTCGACTGCGTGGATACCCAGATAACGAATGGAAACATCAGCAATGGTGCTCCCCGTTGTACGACGTCCAATAATGGTGGTTACGGTTCCCAGATCGATTGGTCTGCAGCGATGATCGTGACGCCATGGATGATTTGGCAGCACTATGGCGATGCGCAGCCAATCCTCGAGAATTATGACGCTCTGCGCCACTATATGACGATATGGGAGGAGCTATTGCCACAGATAACAAAGTGGGAAGATACGGTAGGGGAAAAAGGGAAACGCCCCTACAATATCATCGGCGATTGGGTCGCGCTGGAGCAAGGCACGACCACGGAGTTCATCGGCCGCGTCGTAGGCTATATGCTCAGCAAGAAAATGGTCGATTTCGCCCGTATTGTGGGGAATGCCGAAGATGAGACCACATTTTCGAAACTGGCGGCAAGCTACCGCGTCGAGGTGATAGCAAAGCACATCAAGCCGGACGGCACCGTCGATGGCGGTACACAGTGCGCCTACGCCTACGTGACAAAGCTCAAACTCTACAATCCAGATCAGGAAGCAGCGATTCGTGCGAAATTCGCAGCGAGAATGGCAACCGATAAACACGGTGTCCGCACCGGCTTCCACGGCACGGGAAATCTGCTGCAAGGCCTTTCCGAAATCGGTCTGGTATCTGATGCCGCAGAGACAGTCCTCAGTGAAGCAAGCCCGGGCTGGGGCGCAATGGTGCGCCGCGGTGCCACCACGATCTGGGAGCGCTGGGAAGGCAAGAACGACAACGGGAAATTCTTCAATCCAAGTATGAACTCCTTCAACCACTACACTTTTGGCGGCTGCGGAGAATGGCTCATGGGCCACCTTGTGGGACTCCGGTCTGCGGAACCTGGCTTCAAGGTCATCCAAGTCGAGCCCACCGTCATCCCCGGTCTCGACTGGGCCTCAGGCAGTTTTGAGACGCCTTACGGAACGGTCTCCAACCGCTGGGAACGCAAAAACGGGCGGATCACGATGCAACTGGTCGTTTCTCCCAATAGCACGGCTGAGGTGTCCATTCCCGAAAACTCAAAAAATCCATCCTATCAAGGTCGGCCTTCTGCACGTCGGGTGACACTTCCTTCTGGGACGCACACTCTTGAATGGCAGGAATGATCCACCTCGCTTCAAGGTTGTTTACGATCGTGGCTGAAAGAAGCATGAATATGACTTCATCCGCTTAGTTGCACGCTGATTGATTCGTCACTGCTAGTGGGACAACGGGGGTCAGGCGACATTTCTCGAGAAGCGGCATAATTGATTGCAGTGAGAGGCATGCCGCGCGGTCTTCGCATGCCAATATCCTGGCGCATTCTATCACGTTATGGCGCGGGGCAATCGCCGTGAGAAGATTTTCCGGGACGACGACGATCGGCGCTTTTTTCTCCAAGCACTGGGAGAAGCTTGTGCCATGACGGGCTGGCGCATTCATGCCTGGGTGCTGATGAGCAATCATTGCCACGTCGTGATGGAAACATCCGAGCCGAATCTTGTCGTGGGCATGCAGTGGCTCTAGAATACCTACACCTGGCGCTTCAATGTCCGCCACCGTCTCTGGAGTAGGCTCTTCGGCGACCGCTATAAATCTGTGTGCCGCGCAGGGGTCGGTCCTTGTTGTTTACACTTTTTGCAGCGGGATGAATGGGATTTCGGGTTCAAACCGTAGCTGGCAGTTGATCGAAAGCAGATATTTGAAATCTTCTCGAAGTCTCGCAACCACAGCGCTCCCGATTTGCTTCCCTGCGTCCCGCTCTCATCGAACGTGCAGAATGACCGCGTCTTCATAAATCTTCGAGCCGGACGCACATTATTCTTGCCTTGCTTCAAAGTGTCGGCACGAGCCGCAAAACTCATGGCAAATGAATCTACTCAGCAGCCGCAGGCGCAAGCCGCGGCGGCGCTTTTAGCGGACGGCGCAAAGCCTCCGCGGAAAGTGCCAGCAGGAGCACAGCCGGAGCGAGGAGACCGATGAAAAATCGGAAATCAACCACCACAAAAAAACGAATATGATTGATCATACCTGAAGCAAAGCAGGCGCGGCCAATTGGTGAAATTCTCCGATCTCGGCCTCTGAAGGAACGTGGCTGTCATTGCTGAGCGTGCCTTGCGATGAACCGCACTGCGTTCTCCTACAGTAAGCGCGGTAGAGCTTTGGCAAAGTGAAAGCATCGTAGGTAAGTCGAAACGCCAGCGGGTCGGTCAAGGTGCCGTCGCGCGCGACGCCGGTGCAGTAACTGTATTCCTGGTCATCACAAAAGGTTGGCACCTTCACCTGCTCGTCCGGTTTGAACTCGAATACTGCGTGACGCCAATCGCTGCGCCCCGTCGCGAGACCTTTCCATGTCACCTCCGCAGCGTCTTCCGCATCGCGGCATCGCCGCTCGTGACAGCGAGCGCTGCGCGCACCGCGGGAATGTTCGGCACGCCATGTCGGGAGCGGCATTCGGCGAGATCGCGCTCCGCCTCCGCCTCTTCGCCCGCGAGCTTTTGACCCGCGGCGGCATGAGCAAAGAACAAGAACGCCGTGACATCCGACCTCACCGGCACGCTCGAAATCGTCGGACGCAAACTGCCCGTGAAAGTTGCGACCACATTGCTGAACCACGACGGCACGGGCGATGAGAAGAAGGGCACGTTGATGCTCGACGGTCGCTGCACTTTGAAGGTCGCAAATCTCGGCTTGAAAACTTTCCCGCCCGCCGCCGTCGTCGAAATGCGTTTCGGACTCACCGCCTACCCGCACGAAGCGGCCGCTCCATCCAAGAATGAAAACCAACAAGGCCATGAAAGTCTGCGCGCTCCTCACCGCTTTTGTCTTTTCTCTGGCCTCGGCGATCGCCGCCACTTCCGCGGAGACGGCGTCGGTGCAGAAGCTCCTCGGCGAGTTTTGCGGATCGAATCACCACCTGCGCCAATCCACAGCAGCAAACCGCGTTTCGGCGCAGCCTCACGCCGATGGAGAAAATCGAGGCGATGAAAGGGTGCTAAAGCGTCGGAGTTTACTCCGAAGCGGGAACTCCTTGAACTGATTGGGGCTCAATTTGCGCCGGCCTTTAATACACTGAACCGCTGGCGCATCTCGGTGAGACGGGCGGTTTGTGCGGTTTCGCTGGCGAGGTCGTTCTCCTCCAAGGGATCGATGGCGACATGGAAGAGCAGCTCAAAGTCGGGCCAGTAGAAATATTTCCAGTCTTTGCGCACCAATGCCTCGGACGCGGGGATGAAATCGACGCGTTTGATCACCGCGTGTTCGTAGAAAAACTCGGTGCGCCATTCGGGCTTCTGCGCTGCGAGAAAGCGGCGCGAGGTCACAACCCTGCATCGTCGCCGGTGCTTTCACGCCCGCCGCGGAGAGGATGGTAGGCGCGAGGTCCACGTTCAGGGTGAGTGGTCGTTGGTGGCGCTGTCACCGGATCAGTGCCGATGTAGTCAAGGGTCTCGATCTTCGCATTGCCTTCCATGTTCGACTGACCAGCGAGGATGAAGATTTTCAGGCTTTGCGTTCGCCGAGTGGAGTGACGTGAGCGAGCAAAGCGCGATGAGGACAATGATGTGTTTCATTTTGCGGGCGTGGTTTTTGATGGAGAGCGCGAGGGCAGTGGGCCGGTGCGCGTGGCCTCACTGCACACATTCAGCGAAGCGGGGCTGGGCGGCGGCGTGGCGGCGGTGGACGTCGGTGTAGATGGCGTCGGCCATGCGGTCGATCCCCGCGGCGGGCATGAACTTTTTGCTGAAGGCGGGGAGCTCATCGTCGATGGCGCGGGTGGCTTGGAGAAAATCGCCGATGAGTTCGCGCGGCGCTTCTTCGCCGTCGGAGATGCGGATGGTGGTCGGGGTGATGCCGGCCTCGGTGAGCGCCGCGGGGCCGAGTTCGGTGTGCGAAGTGAGCGCGGGGCAGAGCACGAGGGTGTTGCTCTGGCCGAGCGAGACCATGTGGCCGAACATGGGCGCGAGGGAATCGAAGAAGCGCTCGAGCGTGACGCGAGAGATTTTCGCGGCCTCGAAGTGGATGGTGAAAAGCGGCGCGGGCAGGCCGAGGTAGGAAAGGCGCGCGGCGGTGGCGTGGTTCGGGTCCGCGGGGTTGGCCGGCCCGCTGACGGTGACGAGCGGGTTGCTCGCGAGCCAGCGCGCGAAGACCAGCGTGTTAATGCACTTCTTGAGCATGCGCAGTTCGAGCGTCTTCATGCCGGTGAGCACCTCGAAGGCTTTGTCGGAATCGAAGAACGCACCTTTGATGTAATAGACGTTCCAGAATTTGATCGTGACCGGCGCGGTCAGGTCCACAGCCAGCACCGAGAAGAGATTCCCTCAGCGAGGAGGAGGATTCGAAGCGTCATCACGCGGACCCCACGATCTGGCGCTTGAAGCACATGCCGATGAAACGCCGTTGTGCCTCGCTCCATGAGTCGGTGTGCTCCGGTTTGAATTCCTCCACTTCGCTGGACTCGCGGGCCACGCGGCGGATGTCCGCCAGCGAGCCGAGCTCGCCGCACGCGCGGGCCTGGACGAGCACGTTGCCGAGCACGGTGGCTTCGATCGGACCGGCAAGCACTGCGCGCTGGCAGGCATTGGCGGTGAATTGATTCAGCAGCCGATTGCGCGAGCCGCCGCCGACGACATTCACCGTGCCGATGAAACGCCCAGTCATTTCCTTGAGCCAGTGGAGCACCGTCGCATAACGCAGCGCGAGGCTCTCGAGCGCGCAGCGAACGAACTCACCCTCGCTGCCGGGGATGGGCTGATCCGTCTCGCCGCAGAATTGCGCGATCGCAGCAGGCATGTCCGGCGGATTGAGAAAACGCGCGTCGTCTGGATCGATCAGCGAGCGGAAAGCAGGCGCACTCTCCGCGGCGGTCACGAGCGCGGCGTAGTCGCTGCCGCTCCCTCCCTTCGCGAAGGAGCGGCGGCACTCCTGCACGAGCCACAGACCCATGATGTTCTTGAGTAGGCGGTAGGTGCCATCGACGCCGCCTTCGTTGGTCAGGTTCAGCTCGAACGAGCGCGGAGAAAGGTCGGGCTCGTGAAGTTCGACGCCGAGAAGCGACCACGTGCCGGAGCTGATGTAAGCCAGCCGCTGCCATCGTCCCTCCACCGCCGCGCCAGGCACGCCAGCGACCGCCGAGCCGGTGTCATGCGTCGCGGGCGCGATCACGACCACGCCGGCGTGCAGTCCCGTGCGCTCGCGCAGGCCGGGAAGCAAGGTGCCAAGCCGCGTGCCGGGCTGCACCACTTCGGGAAGCATCTCCGTCGGCAGCCCAAGCTTTTGCAGGAGATCCACCGACCACTGCTTCTTCGTCGGGTGAAAAAACTGGGTCGTCGTCGCATTCGTGAATTCCCCGACGCGCGCGCCGCACATCTTGAAATGCAGATAGTCCGGGATCATCAGGAACTTGTCCGCGGAACCGAGCAGCGCCGGGTCGCGCTCGTGCGCCGCGAGGAGCTGGTAGAGCGTATTGATCTCCATGAACTGCACCCCGCTCGCCGCGAAGATTTCTTCGTGCGACACGCGCTGCTTCACCTTTTCCATAATCCCGCGCGTGCGCGCATCGCGGTAATTCCACGGCATCTCGATCAGCTCGCCGGCCTTGTCGAGCAGCACGTAATCCACGCCCCACGTGTCCACACCGACCGACACGATCGAATCGCCAAAGCGCTTCGCCGCGAGTCCGAGTCCGCGCTCGATTTCATTCCAGATACGCGTGATGTCCCAGCGCATCGTGTCGCCCACGCGCGTGACTCCCGTCGGGAACCGGTGGAGTTCTTGGAGTCGCATTCTCGCGCCGTCCCAGAGCCCGGCCATCACACGGCCGCTCTCCGCGCCGCAGTCCACTGCGAGGTAGCATTTCTCTTTCATGGTCTTGGTTTGTTTTGGTGGAAAAATGCCCGCTCAATTCCGCGACGAACGCGAACGGAAATTACGAAGTGCGGAGCCCGAGAATGTCATCGGCCCGCTGCCTCACCGCGCGGAAGCGCTCGGCATTTGCCGGCAGCTTGATGTCCTCGTCGAAAGTCGGAATCATCTCCTTCATCCGCGCATGGCCCTCCGGACTCGCGAGCAAATGCGGGAAGCACTTCTTGATCACTTCGAGCACGATGTTCACCGAGACCGATGCGCCCGGCGACGCGCCGAGCAGCGCGGAAATGGTGCGCGCCGCGTCGGTGATGACCTCCGTCCCGTAGTGGACGATGCCCGCCTCGCCATCCGTCTTCTTGATCGCCTGCACGCGGATGCCCGCGTCGATCAATTTCCAATCCTCCGCCTTCGCCGCCGGATAGAAGACGTGCAGCACTTTCATGCGCGCCTTCATGCTCTGGGTGCCTTGCTGCACGAGGTAGCGGACGAGATCGAGGTTGTGGATGCCGATCTTGATGAGCGTCGCGATGTTGTCCGGCCGCACCGAAAACGGCAGGTCGGTGATGCTTCCTTTCCTGTGCAGAAACTTCGTCGTCCACGCCGCGAACGGGCCGAAGAGCAGCGTCTTCTTCCCATCTAGGATGCGCGTATCCAGATGCGGCACCGCCATCGTCGGCGCGGCGTCGAGCGCTTGACCGTACACTTTCGCCTGATGCTTTTTCACGATCTCCGGATTTTCGCAAATGAGCCACTGCCCGCCGATCGGAAATCCGCCGAGCCCCTTCGCCTCCGGGATGCCCGACTTTTGCAGCAGCGACAGACTGCCGCCGCCCGCGCCGACGAAGACAAACTTCGCGCGGTTCACGCGCACCGTCCCGGTCGCGAGTTCCTTCGCGCGCACTTCCCAGCCGGTGCTGATTTTTTTCAGACCGACCACGCGATGCCCCGACGCAATGCCGCAGCCCTCCTGCTGCCCGAGCCAGCGCAACAGCTTGCGCGAAATTTCCCCGAAGTTCACATCCGTACCCGCGTCCATTTTCGTCGCGGCAATCGGCACATCACCGCGGCCTTCGAGCAGCAGCGGCGCCCAGCCCGCGATCTTCGCGCGGTCCGTCGTGTATTCCATCTCCTTGAAAAAATGGTGCGCCGCCATGCCCGCGTGGCGTGCCTTCAAAAAGTCCACCTGCTCCGATCCATGCACGAAGCTGATGTGCTGCACAGGATTGATGAACTCCGTCGGCTTGTCCGCCATCCCAGTCGCGACCGCGTAGCTCCAGAACTGCTTCGAGTGCTCGAACTGCTCGAAGACCTCGCTGACCTTGTTCACGTTCACCGAGCCATCCGCCTCGCGCTTCGGCGTGTAGCTCAGTTCGCAGATCCCCGCATGCCCCGTGCCCGCATTGTTCCATCCGTCCGAACTCTCCTGTGCGAGCCCATCGGTGACCTCGTAGAGCTGGATGCGGAGCCGCGGATCGAGGCGCTTGAGCAGCGCGCCGAGATTGGAAGACATGATCCCACTGCCTATGAGGACGACATCGGGGTTTTCGATGTGTGTGGAGTATTTCATTAGACAAAAGTCAGACCGCGCCAAATGCGGTCACCAGTGGATATGCGCCGCGTGGCTTGGGAAGTGGCCGGGCGGACGTTTGCCATCGCGCACCACCACCAAGTCGCCGACTCCGAGTTCCGCGCGCCGCAGGCGCAGTGGAAAAAGCCCGGCAAGTGTCCCAGCGTCTTGCCTTGGGTGCCTTTCCCGCTGCCGGGTGCGCCGCTGAGCAGATAAGTGCGGTAGGAATTCATTTCGGCTTTCGCTTATATTTTGTGGTCGGCCTGATCACTGCGCAGATGGATCGTTTTCTTGTCCAGATTATGCACCGCGCGGATGTAGCGCACGGTCTGGCTGCGCGCGCGCATCAGAATGGAATGGGTGATCGCGGTGTGGCCGATAAGTTTTAC
>JBBQJR010000072.1:0-10981 GCA_038326125.1 Chthoniobacterales bacterium | reverse complement strand
GTGCAGGCGGTGCCGAGTTCGGGCTCGTTCCTGCTGCGGCTGCGGCTGGATGTCACGCTCGTGCTGCTCACGCTGTGGTATGAGTTCGACTCCGCCGTGCGCGACCGTGGCGACACGCCGCCGATTTTCATCAGCGCCGAGCAGATCAACGACGCGCTCCGCACAAAATTCGAGCCGCTCCGAAAAGCGATGCCCTCACACACACGGCTGATTGAAATCCTGCGGCTCGCGCAGCGAAAAAATCTCGTGCGCTTCACCGCCGGCGCCGACGCCGCGCAAACGCGCATCGAGATCATGCCCACCATCAAGCGCGTGATCCCTTTTCAGGACATCGCCGACTGGACGCGCCACGCGGAGCGTTTCCTCGCGGGTGAAAATGCGGCCGATCTGCCCGATGAAAGCGAGGCCGAAGATGTCTAGAGCGCCCAATGCACTTTTGGACGCCGGAGGCGTCATCGGAAACGCCGGAGGCGTTGTGGAAATTAGCCGGTGGTCGAGCGAGCGCAGCGAGCGAAAACCACCGGATCACGGTGGTGAAAAAATATCCGCCCCGGATGGGGCGGCGGGAATTTTGCGCGGGCGTTTTTTCATGCGGACGTTTTCCGGCACCCCATCCGGGGCGCATCCGTTTTGCCATGGCGATCCGGTGGTGTTCGCTTCGCTCGACCACCGGCTAATTTCCGTCGTCCCTCCGGGACACAGCCGACAGTCCGCGTACGAATCACCACCCATGTGCATGAGAGACTCCGGCGGACAGACCTTCTCATCCGTGCGTGGCGCGCATCGCCGTTCCTTGTGCTTGCCCCGATGAAGACGCGCAAAATTTCCCTCACGCGGCTCCACGCCCTCAACTGGTATGGCTACGCCGACAGCATTCCCGTCGGGGGGAATCTGCTGCTCGCGGGCGTGACCGGCAGCGGCAAGAGCATCCTCATGGATCTGCTGCAGTTCGTGCTCATCGGCGACCGGCGGCTCGTGAAATTCAACCAGAGCGCGACGGGCGAGCGCTCGGGCCGCGACCTGAAAGGCTACGTGCTCGGCGATCTGAAGGAGGAGGACGGCGGCGTGGAGCAATACATGCGGCAGTCCGCAATCACGTATGCCGCGCTGGAATTCACCTGGCCGGATGGGAAGCGCATCGAGACGTGGGGCCTGCGCGTGGAGTTCGCGAGCGCGGCGGAGCAGCAGGGAAAAATCTCGCCGTGGTGGTGCGAAGGGCGGCTGGAACGCGGCGATTTCCTCACCACAACAGCCGATGGCAAACGCCTCCCGCGCGAGCTGGCGGACTGGCGGGCCATCGTCGAAGAGCGAGGCGGCGAAATTTTCCACGGCATCGAGGAATACCGCCGCGACATGTCCTCGCCGGGGCATCTGAACTTCGACCACGGCATCCTCTCGCGCCTGCTGCCGACGGCGATGTCGTTCACTTTTCTGAAGAGCTTCAACGAATTCTGCCGCCTGCACATCCTGCCCGCCGACCGTCTCGATGTGAGCGACGTGACGGCGAGCTACCGCACCTTCCAGCGATACGAGGAGGAACTCGCCGAGCTGCGCAGCCAGCTTGATTCGCTGCGCGAAATCCGCGCATTGCACGAGGCGCACACCGCGTTCGATCGCGATGCCGCCATCTGCCGTTACCTCGGCGCATCGTGCGCGGCGCAACATGCGACGACGGTGCGCGAGGACTTGGAAAAATCACTCGCGGAACTCCGCGCCGCTGCCGCCGAGGAGAGCGCGCGGCTGGCCGTGCTCGACGAAGCTGTGCCTCGCCGTCGGGAGGAAATCGCCGCGCTGGATCGCAGCATTGGCGAATCGTCGGATGGAAAACTCTACCTGCACCTCAAGGCCGAAAACCAAAAGGTCGTGGCGCAAATCGCGCGGCTCAGCGAGACCGGCACGACTCTGGAGAGCGCGATGGCCTCGCGCATCCGCGCTGCGCGCACATGGGCCGCGGGTGTGGCGAAGCTGCCGCTGGAATTGGACGCTGCCTCGGTAGTCGCGGTCGAAAAGGCCGCGGATCGCGCGGAGGCCGGCGGACTCTCCAAGGCCGAGGACACGCTGCGCGCGCTACATGACGCCGCGAACAAAGCTGCCATCGAAGTCAGCCGCGCCGCGCGGCCAAATGCGGATCGGCTCGCGAAGTTGCGGACGGAACTCGGTGCTCTGCGCGACGAGGTGAGCGCACTGAAACTCGGGCGGCTGCCCTTTCCCACGCGCGTGCTCGATGCGCTGAACAACGGTCTGCTCGCGATGGGCAGCGAGCCGCCCGCGCGGCATCTCTGCGATCTCTGCGAGGTGCGCGACGAACGCTGGCGCGCAGCGGTCGAGGTCGCGTTCACCCGCAAGTTCGCCATTGTTGTCGGGCTCGAACACTACGATCAGGCCGAGCGGATTTACCACGAGCTGCGCGGCGAGCAGGGGCGCGAACGCGAGTCGCTGGTGAATCCCGTGAAGGCACTGAAACTCGCGCGCACGGTGCGCCCGGGATCGCTCGCGGAGAAAATCGAGACACGGCATCCGGTCGCCGCCGCGCTGGTGTCGCACCTTTTCGGCGAGTTGATGTGCTGCGAGCGGCGCGAGGATCTACGCGCACACGACGCGGCGATTTTGCCTGACGGCTTTTCGACGCGCGGCGCGTTCGTCGAGCGCGTGCGACATTACGACAACCTGCCATTCGTCGGCCAGCGCGGGCTGGAGCAGCAGCGCGTGTGGAAGGAGCAGCAGATCGCCGAGCGCGTCGCCGAGGAGCGGAAGCTGGAACCGATCGAGCGCATGGTCGCGGAGATTCAGCGCGAGGCGCGGGCGCAGTTCGAGGATCCCACGCCGCTCTACAGGCAGCTCGCCGAAGTCTCGCAGCTTCCCGGATTGCAGGCGCGAATGGCGGCAAACATCACGCAGCTCAACGGCATTGACCGCGCGAAGTTCGACGACCTCGAACAGCAACGCGCAAAACTCGCCGCCGAACTCACACCGTGGGAAGCCGAGCAGCGCGCCGTTTTGCAGAGCCAGAAACACAAGGACGTGCAACGCGCCGAAGCCGCGCTCACTGCGGCGGCGAACGAAGAATCGCAGACAAAGGACACGCTCACCGATGTCTCGCGGGAGCGCGATTTCTCCGCGTGGCTGCCGCGCATCGAGGAGCTTCGCAGCGAAATGCACGCGCAGTTTCCCGCACCGGATGTCGCGGCCCGGAGGTTCGATTCGCGAGCTGCGGAGGCTCGTCATGATGCCGATGTGAAGCGTGCGGAACTCGTCGGCACGCGGCGGCTGTTCGTGCAGAAGTTCCCGAAGTTTGACGACCTGCCCATCGAGGCTGCGGACAATGCCGCCTACGACCGCGTGCTTTCCAAGATCGAGGATGCCGACATTCCCGGCTACGAGCAGAAGTCGAAGGACGAGCGCGCAAAGTGGGCGCAGCTCTTCCGCTCGCAGGTGCTGGAGAAGCTGCGCGCCGCGCTCGGCGAAGTGAAGAACGTGCTCTCGCTGCTGAACTCCGCGCTGAACAAACCCATCGGCACAAGCCGCTACTTCATCAAACACGACGCGAATCCCGACTATCGGGTATATCAGCACATGCTGGATGCGACAGCGGCGGCGGGCAGCGATTTGTTCGCGTCGATTTCCGACGCGCAGCTTCGCGAGACGATTCAGCGCTTTTTGAAAACGCTCGTGGAAACACCCGACGGCATCGAGGCTGCGCGGTTGCTCGATTACCGCCAGTACTACGAATACGACATGCTCGTGGAGGACACCGCGCAGCCGGAGGATCAGCGGCGGCGCATCAGCGTGGATCGGCAGTCGGGAAAATTCAGCGGCGGTGAAAACCAGTCGCCGTATTTCATCGCGATCCTCGCCAGCTACCTGCGCGCGTATCGCCGGCAGGACCGCTACCGCGACACGCCAACTCTCGCGCTGGTGCCGATTGACGAGGCGTTTTCCAAGCTGAGCGGCGAGCGCATCGCCGACTGCATCCGCGCGCTCGGGCAGCTCGATTTGCAGGGCGTCTTCTCAATGAGCACGGGCAACATCCCGTATGCCTTCGAGCAGTGCGACCATCTGCTCGTCGTCTCAAAGGAGGAGCGCCGCGTGGGCCGGAAGCTGAAGGTGCGCAACGTCGCCGTGAGCATCGCGCGCGAGAGCGACGAAGGCCGGAAGTGGCGCGCGGAAATGTCGTAGCGCATGACGCGCCGCTCGCCAGTGCTGGAAACGCTCGCGCGGCTCTACGAGGCGGGCACGCAGGGCCAGATGGGCGCGGCTGCGCGGGACTTCGGCGTGCGATTCACCGACCTGCTTGCGGAGGCAAAATGCGAGCGTGGCGAGGCCTATGCGAATGCACTCGCCGATCTCGCGGAAGCCGAACGAACCGGTGCGCTCGAACTCGTGAAGCATCCGCGCAGCGGCGACATCCAGCGTGTGAAAATGGCGCTGGCGAGCGAGTGCGCGCTCTTTGCGCGCATCGGCCGCGCCCCGCCGTCCAGCGAGCGTGAGGCGTGGGCCGCACTGCTCGAGGAAGCCGCCGGATGGCCTGTGCCGGAGACGCACGCCGAGACGTGGAAGTCATTTTGCCGGGAGCGTGCCGGGCAGATGCGGCGTGGAAAGGCATGGCAGCCCTTTCGCCGAAAGCAGCGGCATCGCGCCCGCATTCAGCTCGAAGTCGTCGCACGTCTGCTCGCCTGGAAGCACCCCGCACTGCTCCGCACCGTGAGTGCGCGGATCGTCGGCGGCACGCAGACCGCTGATCCTTCCAAATTTCTTGGGCGTTGCCGCAGCACTCTCGAAACATTGCTTGATCTCGCGACTGACGGAAAGGTGTGCTCATTCGAGGAATTGAAAATCACGGACAACCCAAGCACCGTCATCTTTAACGGCCCCATTCGCGTGCGGATGAACGGCAACGACATGGACTACACAAGTCTCGGTGGAGAATCATCGCTCTCGGAGGACGATCTCTCCCGCGCAGAAATCGAGTGCAACGCACCGCGCTGCGTGAGCGTCGAGAATAAAACAACATTCCACGAACTCTGCCGCCTCCGCTGCGGCGACGTATTCGTTTTCACGAGCTACCCGAACCGCGCCACGGTCGAGTTCCTGCGGCGTCTCCCGGCGACGATGCCGCGCTTTCATTTCGGCGATACCGACCCGTGGGGTTTCGATGTGCTGCGTTCGCTCCGAGCGGCCATCGCGCCGGTCCCCATCGCGCCGCTGCACATGGAATTTCGCACCGCGCCGAACGACTCCGCATTGAACGGTCGGGATCGGAAGAAGCTTGCGCAAATTCTTGCTGACGCATCGCTTTCCGATGTGCGCTCCGAACTTGAGAGGATGCGCGATGCGGGGACGAAGGGCGAGCAGGAGACGATCCTGGTTTCCGGCGCGTTTCCCTATCGGTGATGTGCCGTTGAAAATATCCCCGGAAGTTCTGCGGAGTGCGAATGTGGTTTCTTTTCCAGTCAGCCGGCGCCGGTGTCCCTGCCCGCGCTCGCACTGGATTTGCGGCGGGGACGTGCCACTGTCGCGGCCATGTCGTTCCAGCACCCTTGCACCATCGAGCAGCTCACCGCGCTTTTTGAGCGCGCGCAGGATGAGATTCTCGCCGAGTGGCGGCAGCGCGCGGCGGAGCTTTTACGGGAACTGCAACTCGACAAGACGACGATCACCGACCACGTGCCGGAGGTGATCTTGGAAATCACGCGCGACCTCGGGCTCTGGCGCGAAGGCGCACTTCCCGCGCAGCCGTTTCGCGGCAACCCGATCGAGCACGGCGTGCGGCGCTATCACGACGGACTGGATGTCGGCGAGGTGGTCGCGGAATACAATCTCCTCCGCGTCGCGTTCAATGTGGTCGCGGAGCGGCACGGGATCTTCGTCAGCGGGCAGGCGGCGCACATTATCAATCACCGGATTGATGAGGCGGTGCGCCTCGCGGTGATGGCGTTTGCGCGGCAGCAGGAAGTCATCCGCAAGCAGAAGGACGCGGATCATCTGGCGTTCATCGCTCACGATTTGCGGACGCCGCTGAATGCCATCGCGCTGCTTTCCGCCGAACTGCGCGAGACCCTGGACGCGAAGGCCGTGGCGGAGACGACCGATCTTTTTGAAATTCTGGACCGCAATCTTGGGCGTCTCGCAGACTTGATTCAGCGCGTGCTGAAGACGAACGCGCTGCCGCTTTCGGGCGGCTCGTTCGAGCCGGAGCGCCGGACCTTTGAACTGTGGCCGCTGGCGCAGCGGCTCATCCTCGATCTGCGCGCCGTTTTTGCGAAGGACGCGATCACCGTCGTGAACGAAATCCCGCGCGCGCTCACGGTGTTTGCGGATGCGGAACTGATCGCGCAGGTGTTGCAAAATCTCCTCGGCAACGCCTTCAAATACGCGCCGGGCGGACGCGTCGCGGTGAGCGCGCACGAGGAGGCGGGGTGCGTCGTCTGCGTCGTGCGCGACAACGGCGCCGGCATTTCCGCGGAGATGCTGCCGAGAATTTTCGACAAGCTCGCAACTGATCCGGCGAAGCAAGGCACCGGGCTCGGGCTGGCGATCGTGCGGCAGATCGTGGAGGCGCACGGCGGTACCGTGAAAGTGGAGAGCGCTCCGGGCGCGGGCGCGGCGTTCAGCTTCACGATCCCGGTTCCGCCGGCGGGGGACTGATCGCAGATTGGCGGGCGCGTCGCCGTAGCGTAGCTCTCCCGAGCTGCGATGAGGTCCGGCCCGAAGATCAGCCGCGCTGGTCAGGCGCACGACTGTGCCGGACGCGCGCGCGGAAGTTCAACCACGGAGGCGGCGCGGCTTGCGCGCGCCGCGATCAACTACGTGCCGCGCCCACTTTCCGCCGGCTGCGGCGAAGCGCGAGCCAGCCGAGAGCCGTGCAAAAAAGAACCGACGTGCCGGGCTCGGGAACAGGAAAGGCCGAGTAGCCGATGGCATCCAGCAAGATGAGTTCCGCGGGGCTGATGGACATGCTCGTGAAGATGGTCTCGTCGCCCGACTGGTCCTGCGGCGCCGGCGCGAAGAGCCGGTCGGCGCCGGTATGCCAGTCACTGTAGTCGCCGCCGTTGGGAAGGTTGTTGAATTCCTGCTGATTCGCGCTGCCGGAACTCAGGCGGAAGAACGCCTTGTTGGCGGGATCATTTGCGGCGTTGACGGTGAAATTGCGGGTTCCATCGGTGCCAAAGCGGAAGAGATCCGCCGGGGTGATCGTGGTGGGAAGTGTTCCGGCGGTACCGGGGGGGTTCGCGTTCGGCAGGCTGCTGCTCGTGCCGAGCACCTCATTGACCTCGTGCTGGATCACGCCGAGAAATCCCATCGGGTTCGTCTCATACCTGGCTTTTTCGAACGACACAGTCCCGTAGTTGGCAAGCGAGCCGCGCAGCCCAAGTGCCACCCCCAAGGCTTCCGTCACCGAGACGTTTGCGCCGTTAACGACCGGATCGTTGACTCCCGCACTGAGACCCGCGAGCACGATTGCGTCGTTCGTGGTCGTGGCGTGAGTCACGAGCGCGGCGCGGTAGGCGACGTACGAGAAGTCGTTCGTCCGGTAGGAGCTCTGTGCGCCGGAGATTAACGGATCGAACTTGAAGTTGATCGCGAACGTCAGGTTGTTGCTCACGTTGCTGGCATAGATCGCCAGCGCATTGTTCACCGTGTCCTGCAGCGCGGCAAAGTTCCCGGCCCCGGTGAAAGAGGCATCATAGACGGGCGTGATGATGATGGCCGCCTGCGTCGTCGCCACGGCAAAAACCGCTGCGGCGGAAAGCGCGCGCTGGAGTGAGGAAACAACGCTTCGTGTCATGTGAGTGGTGAGTCTGGACGTTTGGACGAAGGCCGCGAATGGTTCGCGGAGTTTTCCGCCAAGTTCCGCTTGGCCCTCGGCAGGAGCCTCGCGTTCGACGGGCGTTCTGTATGGGCGGTCCCGCTGTGGCAATCCATTTCAAGTTTCCAGCGTCGGCAGCGAAAGCCCACGCGGGCAAAATGCTCCGCATTTCAGCACCGGATGAATTCGGGTCAGGCCTTGAGTTCCAGCCCGACCGGGCAGTGATCCGAGCCGGTGATGTGCGGGTAGATGCACGCGGATTTCAGCCGCGGACGCAGCGATGCGGAGGCGAGGAAATAGTCAATCCGCCAGCCGATGTTGCGGGCGCGCGCGTCGTTCATCTGGCTCCACCACGAGTAGTGACCGCCGCCTTTTTCGAACTCGCGGAACGTGTCCACGAAGCCCGCCTCGATCAGCGCGCCGAAGCCCGCGCGCTCCTCCGGCGTGAAGCCGTGCGTCTTCGTGTTCGCCTTCGGCCGCGCGAGATCGATCTCGGTGTGCGCGACGTTCAGGTCGCCGCAGAAAATCACGGGCTTCGTGCGTTCGAGCGCTTTCAGGTACGCGAGAAAATCGCGGTCCCACTGCTGCCGGTATGCGAGCCGCGTGAGTTCGCGCTTCGAGTTCGGCACATACACATTCACGAGGAAAAAATCCGCGTACTCCGCGGTGAGCACGCGCCCTTCGCGATCGTGCTCCGCGGTGCCTATTCCACGCGTCACGACCCGCGGCTTCACGCGGCTGAGGATGAGGGTGCCGGAGTAGCCCTTTTTTTCGGCGACATTCCAATGCACCTCGTAGCCGTCGAGCCACTTCACTTCCACGACTTCGGGCGACGCCTTCGTCTCCTGCACGCACACGATGTCCGCGCCCTCGGCCTCGATGAAGTCGAGGAACCCGCGCTTCAGCACCGCGCGGATGCCGTTCACATTCCAGGAGATCAATTTCATTGGCGCTAGGACACCGGGACTTCGGGGGAAGGCAAGCCCGGCCGCGTCCGAGCAGTGTCCTAATTAGAGGCGTTTGATGTTAGAAGTTAGACGAGTTTCACAGCCAGATTGCCCGAATTCCGGAGGCGTTCGGGTCGCGTAGCGTAGCTCTCCCGAGCTGCGCGGGTGGATTCGCACTGGTCGCATCATGCGGCGCAGCTCTGGAGAGCTACGCTACTTTCCAGTCCCGCGCCGCCATCTGGCAACAGGACTCTACAAATCGTATTAGATGTTAAGAGTTGACGCCTCGCGCAACGAATCCATCGGAGTAAGAGTCTGTGTAAAAAGTCAGGAAAGTGTCCACGGAAGACACGAAAGGGCACGGAAACAAAGAATCGGCTTCCGTGTTCCTCCATGTTTTCCGTGGACCCTTCCTTCATTCCATCGGCACGGCGGACTTTTCACACAGCCTCTAACCTCTAACGTCTAACTTTTAACTTCAAAATAGGACACCGCCTGTGCGGTCGCCACGAAGGGGCGAGAGGCTCGGCGGCACCCATTTTCCGACCAGTATCGGGGAAAATACCTAGTTAAACACGGGAAATTTTCTAGCTGGTATGGTGAGTGCTATGTGGTGCGGTCCGAATGAACACCAACCACCGCCAGGATTTCCCTGCGCCATCGCCCTTCCGGCTTCGCTCCGTATGAGCAGCGGCCTCGCGTTTTCATGTAGCCGGTCTCCCAGGTTCCGCGCGCGGAAAAGTAAAATGCGGCGCGCGCGGATGCCGCTCATCGTCCGGCTTTTCGCGTGGATGATCCTTTCCCATCTCACGGCGTGGTGCGGACGCGCCATCGCCGCGAACGTGGAAAAAGACGTGCTCCCCACAGCCACGGACCTGACCGCAGGCGCGAGCTACCTCGGCGGCGGCACGCCGGGCGTGACGTGGGACGCCACGTTCGCGAACGTCATTTACCTGCTCACGACTTTCACCGTGAACAACAATCTCGCCCTCGGCACGCTGAACGATCTCGATGCCACGCAGGCGCTCCTCATCACGAGCAACGGCTCGGCCAACCGCACGCTCACGCTCAGCGGCGGCGGCGACACCGTCGCGGGTTCGGCGGTCTCGGACCTCCTGTTCCTCGCGGCGAACGGCAGCCTCGCGATCCAAAACGGCTCGCGCACGCTCGGGCTCGTGATCGCGGCAGATGGAAATTTCGACACCGCGGCCGGCGCGACGCTGGCAATCGGCTCGGTCGTTTCGGGAAATTTCAACCTCGCGAAAACCGGCAGCGGCACGCTGACGCTGAGCGCGGCGAACACCTTCGGCGCGGCGGGGAAAATTTTCACACTCGCGGGCGGCACGCTGAATCTGAACGCGGCGGCGGCGCTCGGAATGCCGGGAACACTTTCGTGATCGGCGGCGGCACGACGGTGGACAACATGAGTGGCGCGGCGATCACGACGTCGAATTACGGCGTGACGCTCAACGGTGATTTCACCTTTGCCGGCGGCGGCACGACGATGACGCACGATCTGAATCTCGGCACCGGTGCGGTGACGCTCGGCACTGCGGCGGGCACGAGTCGCACCATCGCCACGACGGCGGCGAACAGCACGCTGCGCTTCGGCGGCGCCATCGCGAACGGCACGACGGCGAACGCCATTTTGAAAACGGGCGCGGGCACGCTCACATTTTCCGGCACCGCCGCGAATACGTACACCGGCGGCACGACGGTGCTCGCGGGCACGCTCCTCCTCACAAAATCAACGAACGTGAGCGCGGTCGCGGGCGGCACGCTGCAAGTCGGCGACGGCACCGGCGGCAATGACAACGCGACCGTGCAGCTCGGCGCGGCGGGACAGATCGCGGACGCGGTGAATGTGGACGTGCGCAGCTCGGGCCGATTTTTCCTTGCGAATTTTTCCGAAGTCATCGCGGCGCTCACTCTGCAGAGCGACACCGCGCAGGGCGCGACGGTCGCGACCGGCACGGGCACGCTCACGCTCGGCGGCGACGTGACCCTGACCGCCGCCGGCACCGGCGCGACGGGCGCGGATTTCACGGGGAATTTGAATCTCGGCAACGCGACGCGCACGTTCGGCGTGGCGCACGGCTCGGCGGCGAACGGCTTCGATCTCGATCTGAACGGCGCGGTCAGCAGCACGACGGCGGCGAGCGGCGCGGTCGTGAAAAACGGCGCTGGCACGCTGCGCTTTTCCGGCACGACGGCGAACACCTACACC
>JBBQJR010000071.1:0-11011 GCA_038326125.1 Chthoniobacterales bacterium | reverse complement strand
GTTGCATCGAATTCGTTTGCCTCGGGCGAAAGCGGGCGTGAATCCTGCGAGAGATGCGCCGCCATGGAGCCTGAAGCGATAGTATGATTTTTGCGAAAATAACTGCGGTGCTGCAACCAGCAAAGGCGATGCCATGCAGTTGAAAGGCTACACGATCGGCGAATTTGATCGCGGCGCGCCGCGGTGGAAGGAGGCGCTGTGGCTGCTGGTGAAGTGCGCTTTTTTCCTGAACGCATTTCCGTGGCCGTCGGCGCTGCGCGTCTTCCTTTTGAAAATGTTCGGTGCAAAAATCGGCCGTAGCGCGGTCATCCGCGCAAACGTGAATGTGAGCTATCCGTGGCGGCTCACGCTCGGCGACGAGGTGTGGCTCGGCGAGGAAGTCGTGATCCTGAGCCTCGCGCCGGTGGTGATCGAATCCAGCGTGTGCGTCTCGCAGCGCGCGTTCCTCTGCACGGGGTCGCACGATTTTCGCTCGGAAGAATTTTCGCTCGTGACGAAACCGATCACCGTGCGCGGCGGCTCGTGGATCGCGGCCCAAGCCTTCATCTCGCCGGGCGTGGAAATCGGCGCGGGCAGCATGGTCTGCGCGGGCAGCGTGGTGCTGGAAAATGTGCCGCCGAAAACAATCGTGCGCGGGAATCCGGCGCAGATCGTCCGGCAGCTCGCGTGATGCGCATCCTTTTTCTCAACCAATATTTCCCGCCCGATCCCGCGCCCACGGGCCTGCTGTTTCGCGAGGTCGCGGATGAATTTGTGCGGCTCGGTCACGAGGTGGATTTCGTGGATGCCGCGCAAAATTACCGCGGCGCGCAGGGCGGGGGTGGCCGCATGAAACGCGAACTCGGCGCGCTCTGGCGGATGCTGCGCGCGGGGCGGGCGAGGCCGCGCGCGGATGTCGTCGTGTCGGGAAGTTCACCGCCGTGCCTCGGCGTCATTGCAGATCGCGTCGCGCGGAAACACGGCGCGGCGCACCTGCACTGGGCGATGGACCTCTACCCGGAACTCGCGATTGAACTCGGCGAAATTCGCCGCTCGTCACTCGTCGCGAAGTTCACCGGCTGGGCGATGCACGGCGTTTATCGGCGTGCGAAAAAAGTTGTCGCGCTCGATGCGGACATGGCCGAACGCTTCCGCGCGCTCGGTGTCGAGTCGGTGTGCATCCGCCCGTGGGTCACGCAGAATGCAGAGCGCTCGCCTGATTTTTCTGCCGCGGAAAATGATGGCGGGAACGTGCCGTGGACATGGATTTACTCGGGCAATCTCGGGCGCGCGCACGAGTGGGAGACACTGCTCGCCGCGCAGGCTTTGCTGGAACAAACGGGGCGCGATGTGCGGCTGCTTTTTCAAGGCGGCGGCCCGTCGTGGAAAGCCGCGCAGGCGCGTGCCGCGGCGCGCGGGCTGCGGCGCTGCGAGTGGCAGGGCTACGTCGCGCCGGAGGATTTGCGCGCGTCGCTTTTGCGCTGCGAAGTCCTCGTGGCCACGCAGCTCCCCGCCGTGCGCGGCCTGCTCTGGCCGAGCAAACTCGCGCTCATGCTCACGCTGCCGCGACCGATCCTTTTTGTCGGTTCGCCGGACGGCGCCATCGCGGCGGAACTCCGCGCACTCCCGCACGCCGGGGTTTTCGCGCCGGGCGACGCGGCGGGCGTCGCGCGCTGGATCGCGGCGCAACGGGAAAATCGCGCGGTGATTGCGCGCGACGCAATTTCCAGCGCGGAAGATCAGCGGACCGCGGCGCTCGCGTCGTGGTGCGAGCTTTTGCGCGGCGCGAGTTGACCGAAAGATGAAGTTCCGAACCCACTCACAGTGATGGACGACACGATCTCCGGCCCGAACGAACGCGCGGCGCGTGGCACGGTGGGGAGCACAGCGACCGGCAGCGGGTTGCGGCGGGTTGCGGCGGGTTGCGGCGGGTTGCGGCGACCCCACGCAAACACCCGAACGCATGTTCCCGCTTCACAATCGTGGCGCACAGCGGTACGACCCGCCGCACTTTGCCAGCCATGAAAAACGCGATGCGAATTTTTGAAAGGAACGACGGATGCGTCGGCGGACGCGTGCGGCCGGCCGGGCGTCGTCGTGCCACAAAGTAGAATTTTTCCGCCCGACTTCGCATGTCGAAACTGCTCTTCTTCCTCACCTTCGGCTTCCTCATCGCCGTGATCCTCACGCCGTGGATGATCCGTCTCGCGAAGGTCGGCGTGGGCATGGACGCGCCCGACGAAGGGCGCAAGCGGCAGGAGGCACCCGTGCCGCGCATCGGCGGGATTCCGCTGATGTTCAGCCTGCTCCTCGGCGTGATCGTGATCCTCTGGCTGCAGCCGATGCGGTCGTTCGAGTGGTTCCCGATTCTGGTCGGTCTCACCCTCATGTTCGGCCTCGGGCTGTGGGACGACATCCAGCCGCTCGGTGCGAAATTGAAGCTCGTCGGCCAAATCGCGATCGCCAGCATCGTGACGGGTCTCGGGCTGAGCGTGGAAAAATTTTCGCTCGGCTTCGGCACGATCGAGCTCGGCGCGCTGAACGGTCCCGTCACGATCCTGTGGCTCATCGCGATCCCCAACATCGTGAATCTCATTGACGGTTTCGACGGCCTCGCGGGCGGGCTTGGCCTCTTCATGTCGCTCACGCTCGGCCTCGTCGGTTTCTACTCGGACCATCTCGGGCTCGCATGGTTTGCCTTCACGATGGCCGGCGCGCTGATGGGCTTTCTCATTTTTAATTTCCCGCCCGCGCGCATTTATCTCGGCGACGGCGGCGCGTACCTGATCGGTTTTTCCATCGCCGCGGTTTCGCTTTCGAGCTCGCACAAAGGCTCGGTCGCCGCGGCGCTGCTGGTCACCGTCGTGGGCCTCGGCCTGCCGATTCTGGATACGTCGTTCGCGCTCGCGCGGCGGGCGCTGCGCGGGTTCCCGCTGTTTCACGCGGACGATGAGCATGTGCATCACCGCCTGGAAAAGATGGGCATTTCCAAGCGGCGGATTCTTTTCGGCCTCTACGGCATCTGCGTGATCCTCTCGCTCATCGGGCTCACGATTTTCTGGAACAAGGGCGGCATGCTGCCGATCGCGATCGGGCTGGGCGTGTTTTTTCTCATGGTGCTCGGCGTCGTCCGGCACTTCCTGCGCGTTCGGAGTTGGCGCGATGTGCATCAGCAGATGAAGCGCGTGCTCAGCCGCCGGCAGGCGGTGCAATACACCGTGCTGCAGGCAAAGCTGCTCGTCCTCGAAGTCGAGCGGTGCCGCACGCCGGATGAATTTTGGCGCATCCTGAATGAGACGGTGCGTCGCGTCGGATTCGTGGATGAGGGCGAAACCGAAAATCAGGCCGCGATCACGATTCGGCAAAATGGATCGAAGCCGTGGATCCTGCACGCCGCGCTCGACGAGGGCACGGCGGCGGAGTGGCGGCGCATCGCGGAATGTTTCCGCCCCGCATACGTGAAGGCGCTCGCCAAATGGGGCTCGCGCTGATCGAGTAGCCGCATGCCTCCCACGCTCCCCAGCCGTCGCGCGGAGACTCCGCCGCGCACCTGGCGGATGAATGCCGCGCTCGCCGCCTTCGGCCTCATCGTCATGCTCGCACCGCTCGCCTTTGGCGCGGTGGATCGGGTCGTGCAGACGGTGCTGGTGCTCGTGCTCGCCGCCGGGATTTTTTTCCAGCCGCCCGCGCTGCTTCCTCTCGGGCGGCGGGGAAATGCGCTCGCGCTCGCGCTCATCGGCGTCCTCGTGCTGAAGGAATTTTTGCCGCACCAGTGGTTCGGTGTCGCGCGCTGGCGCACCGCGGCCGCTGCGATGCCGGGCCTGGAAATCGCGGGCACGCATCATCCGGAGCCGGCGCGCGCGTTCGATGCGCTGCTCGTCGCGCTGCTCGCCGTCGTGTGGTTACAGTGGGTGCGCACAATGGCGGCGCGGCGGCAGTTGCGCGTCGCACTCGTGTGGATCCTTTTCGCATCTGGCATCGCGCTCGCCGCGGTCTGTTTTTTGATGGGTGCGAGAGGCGCGGCCTCGAGCGCTATCTACGGCCTGCGCTTCACGCCCGGCTGGGCAGGGTGGGGGCCTTTTCCGAATCGCAATCACACCGCGTCATTTCTCGCGATGGCCGCGATGGCGGGCCTCGGCTGCGCGGTGTGGGCCGGCGCGCGGCGGCGTCAGCGCCTCGCCGTGCTCGCGACGGGCGGCGTGTTTTTCATCATCGTCGCGCTCCTCGTCAGCAAGTCGCGCGGGGGCCTGCTCGGGCTCGGCGCGGGCGGCACGATCTTTGGCGCGATGATGCTCTGGCGGCATCGCAGCCGGCGGACCGTCGCGCTGGTCTGCGGCGGTGTCGCGATCGTCGCAGTGGTGATCTTGCTTTTCGGAAACCAAGTCCTCGAACGTTTTTCCGCGGGCGATGGCAAAGTGAACGCGAACCAGCTCCGCAAGGACATCTGGGCGAACGCCGTGCTCATGTGGCGCGACGCTCCGCTGCTCGGTCATGGCGTGGAAAGTTTCATCGGCCTGTTTCCATTTTACCAGCACCTCACGCTCGATGACGGCGTGGTGCTGCACCCCGAGAGCAGTTGGCTGCAATGGCTGTGCGAACTCGGGCTGGTGCCCGTGGTGATCCTCACCGGCGTGCTCGTCCGGCTCATCTGGTCGCGGCTCGGTCCGCTCTTCAAAAGGCGAGGTGCCTTTTATCTTTCCGCAGGTGCGCTCGCGGGTGTAGCGGCGATCCTCGTGCATTGCGCGATCGATGTCCCTGGCCATCGCTGGAGCACAGCGGGCTTCGCGCTCGCGCTGCTCGCGCTGGCGTGCCCGATCAGCCGGGAGGCGCAGATCGCGGGGGCGACCGTACCGCGCACTGCGCTGGTCCCGCTGGCGATCGGCGCGTACTGGGCCCTGCCGTTTTTCGGCTGGCCGCTCACCTGGCAGCAGGTGCATGTCGAGCAACTGCGCGCGCGCGAAGCCGCCGGCATCCCGCCCCGCCCGGCGCTGAGCGAATGGAATGCCGCGCTGCATTATTTTCCGCTCGATGCTGAGTTGCACCACCGCGCGGCGCTGCGCGAATTGGAAACCGCGCGCCCGCAAACTTCCGACTGGCAGCGGCACATTGATATCGTCCACCGCCTCGTGCCGAACGGCTGGCACTACCCGATCAGCCACGCGCGCGCGGTGAAGCGCCTCTCGCCCGCGCTGTGCATCCAGTACTGGCAGGTCGCCGTTCTGCGATCAGGCTGGCGCGGCACGGAAATCATGGGGCAGGCGCTCGCGGACACCGCGGAATTTGCTATCGCGGAAACCCTTTGGACGGATTTTGTGCGCGCGCATCCCGCAATGGCGCTGGCCTACGCGCGCAGCCTGCCGGAGGCGGAGACGGGCCCGTTTTTTGAAATGTGGTGGGCCGCGCGCGCGCACACGGCGGAGATCACGCGGGACGAAATCCGCGACTTCCACCGCTTCGGGCGGCGCTGGGCGAATGCGGAGCAGGTGCTCGACTGGATGAAGTCGCACCCCTCGCGGCGGCGCGAAGATTTCCGGCAGTGGGTCGAGCTGCTGCACGCGACCGGCATGGACGAGCGCGCGTGGCAGCTCTGGCAGAGTCGCGTGGAAAATCCGCCGTATCCCGCCTGCACGAGCAGCGCCACGGCACCGTCGCGCGAGGACCTCGAAGCCCGCATCTTCATCGCGCCGGACAACACGGCGAACATCGCCGAACTCGCGCGACTCACCGAGCAGAGTGGTGACACAGAAGGCGTGCGGAAAATCATCTTCGGGGTCACCGCGCGACAGGACGCGCCGTCCTGGTTTCTGCGGAAGGCGGCGTATTTCCTCGCGGAGGACGGGAAATTTTCCGAGGCCGTGGCGATGAGCCTGCGGGAAAACTAGGCGGGCGAACGCGACTTTCCTTTCGAGGGCGGCTGCGATTTTCGCATTCGGCGCACCGGGATGGACGCGAGCGCGTGTGGCCGGATACGACCGCCGGCGGGAGTCGCTGCGAACGGATTGGCACGATGAGTGATTCATTGAACAGTGGTCGGCGCACTTTCTTCGGACAGCTCGCGAGCGCTGGGGCTGCCGCATTGGTGGCGGGTGCCGCGAGTCGCGCGAATGCGGCGGACGCCGACGAAGTTGCGGATTTTCCTCCGCCCGAAAATCTCGCCACGACAGGCGAAGTGCCGCGGCGGAAGTTTGGCCGAACCGGCGAAGTAATTTCCGCGATGGGGCTGGGCGGGCACACGTTTGCCCTCGCGAAAAGTGAGGCGGAATCCATCCGCATCCTGCAGGAGGCGGTGGAGGGCGGCGTCACTTTTCTGGATAACGCATGGGAATACCACGAAGGAAAAAGCGAGGAGCTGATGGGCCGCGCGCTGGCGGAGGGCAAATTGCGCGACAAAGTTTTCCTGATGACGAAGTGCTGCTCGCACGGTCGCGACAAAAAGGTGGCGATGCAGCAGCTCGAAGAATCGCTGCGGCGTTTGCGGACGGACCATCTCGACCTCTGGCAGATTCACGAGTGCGTGTACTACAACGACCCCGAGCGTCACTTCGCGCCGGGCGGCGCGGTCGAGGCGCTCGTCGAGGCCAAGCGGCAGGGGAAGGTGCGCTTTGTCGGTTTTACCGGGCACAAGGATCCGGCGATTCATCTTGAAATGCTGTCGCACGATTTCCCGTTCGATTCCGTGCAGATGCCGTTGAGCGGATTCGACGCGCACTTTCGCTCGTTTCAAAAGCGCGTGCTGCCCGTGCTGCTCAAGCGCGGCATCGCACCGATCGGGATGAAGAGCCTGAACGGCACCGCGGACGCAGTGAAGAAGGGGGTCATCAAAGCGGCAGACGCGATTCGGTATGCGATGAGCCTTCCGGTCGCGGTGACGGTGAGCGGAATGGACTCGCTGGAGGTGCTGCGCGAAAATTTGCGCACGGCGCGGAGCCTCGTGCCGATGAATCTGGCCGAGCGGCAGGCGTACGAAAAGCAGTGCGCGGCAGTCGCGACGGATGGCCGCTTCGAACTCTACAAAACGACCGCGAAATTCGAAGGCCCGCCCGGGCGGGAGCAGCATGGTTTTCCCTCGCAGGCAGAGATGCCGGGCTAGCGAGGACGCCGCACGCGGACGCTATTTTCATCGGAATGACCACAACTGCGTGATGAACGTCCTGAAGCCCTGAACGCGTCCTAATTTCATGAGTGAAGCGATAGCGCTGATCACGGGGGCGTCGAGCGGCATCGGGCTTCACTTGGCACACGAGTTTGCCCGCAGCGGGCACCCTGTCGTCATCGTCTCGCCAGCGCCTTCGGAACTCCAAGCGATTGCGCAGGAAATCCAGAAACTGCACGGGGTCGAGGCGCGCGCGATCGCGAAGGATCTCGAGCAACCCGCGGCGGCGAGCGAGATTTTCAGCGAACTGCAAACGGACGGCGTGGAGATCGAGATCCTCGTGAACAATGCCGGGCACGGCTACCACGGAAAGTGGTGGGAGATTCCCATCGAAAAAGATCTCTCCATGCTGCGACTGAATGTGGAGGCGGTGCTCCGGCTCACGAAACTTTTCCTGCCGCCCATGATTCGTCGCGGGCACGGTCGCATTCTGAATACGGCATCTATGATAGGCTTTGAGCCGTCGCCGCTGCTGAGTACCTACGCCGCGACCAAGGCCTTTGTGCTCTCGTGGAGCGAGGCGCTCGCCGTGGAACTGAATGACACGCCGATCACCGTCACCGCGCTTTGCCCCGGAGTCACGGACACCGATTTCTTTGAAAAGGCGGACGCGGAAAACATCCGCGGTCGGCAAAGCTGCAATGTGAAGTCGCCGCAGGAAGTGGCGAAGGCAGCGTATGAAGCGCTGATGGAAGGCGAGCTTTTCGTCGTCCCCGGCACATTGAACAAAGCGATGGTCGCGGCGCGCCGAATCCTGCCGGTGGAGACCCAGGCGAAGCTGAACGAGAAAATGAACACGGAGGTTCCGCCGGAAAAACGCACGCATGTGCGCGGCGAAAAGGAACACCCGGAGCAGACGTGACACAGGGCGCGGGCGCGGTCGCAGGCGTTCGTCTGGGAAGCGCAGACCATGCGCCGGACAGGTGATCACTCTGATTGCCGCGCGCGCAAACTTTCGGCTGCGTTTCGCGGTGAGCGCGCTCTGACGGAGCGGACGATCGGAAGTGGAGGGCGGATGTTTTCAACGATCCCACTTCGCTGGCGCACACTTCGACGACATCAATCGGATGAAGGCCGGGCACACTGCGAATCCCCCAGAAACCTGCCGGTCATTCTTTAGATTTGTCTTGCCGCATTTCACCTGCCGCTGTTCAACGCGCGGCTCAGTTCTTTGCGAGTTCAACGATAGCTGCCGGTGCGAAGGAACCCCGTGAAATCCGGGGGCAGTTGCGCTGCTGTAACTGGATACGACTTTCCAAAAACCAGTCCTGCGAAAGCGGGATGAAGGCGGGAAGAAGGATGGCATGGCCCGGGAGAAATCACGGGTCGCGCCGCAAGCCAGGAGCCAGAATATTTCCCCGAACCGCTCTCATTCGCGCCGCCGTGTGTGCGGATCGGCGCGACAAAACTTCTTCGCAAAAAGAAGAATGAGGGATCTGTCCGCTCGTCGCGGCGCATTCGCGCTGTGTCGTGTGCTGGTCTCTCCATCCCAAGTCAGGAAGACCAACCATGAAAAAACTGTTCGTCATCACCGCGGCCTTCGCCGCCATCGCACCCGCGCTTTTCGCGCAAACCCTCAACATTACCGCGCCGGGATACTCGGGCGCGAAGCTGTTCGACTCCACGCCGGGATTCACCATCAGCGGCATGGGCGCGGACTCTTCGGGGAATGTCTATTACCTCGAGTTGGACGGCGGTTTCGCCGCGAGCACGAAGCTCTACAAGCGCACCGCCGCCGGCGGTTACGCGACGGCGACGGAGCTTTTCAACTACGGCGCATTCACGTTTGGCTCCTTCGTCACGGTGCAGGCGGGCAGGGTGTATTTCGGTGAAAGCTCCGCGAGCACGATTCGCTCGGTGGATCCCGACGGCACGAACCCGCTCCTCATCGGCACGGTTTTCCATAACTACGACCTCGCGTTCTCCAGCGGCACCGCGTTCGTCTCGGCTGATCCGGATACGACGGGAACGAGTTCGCAAAACAGAGTCTCCACGCTCAATCTCGCGACCGGTGCGACGCAGGTGGTGCTGAATGCGACGCCGGATTTCTCGGGGCCGATCGACTTCGATGCCGCGGGCAATCTGATTTACGGCGTGGCGAAAGCTGCCATCGGCGGCATCTACCGTTACTCTGCGGCAGCCGTCGCCACGGCGATCAGCACTTCGACGCCGATCGTCCTCACGCCGCCCACGGGCCGGGTCGCCGCGAATGGCGGCAACCAGTATCTCGCTTACGCGGGCGGCAGCACGCTCTGGCAGGATGACTATAATTACAGCATGGGCACGGGCACCGGGACGCTGCGAAACTATGACCTTAGCTCCGCAAGCGCGACCACTGTCGCCAGCGGCTCGGACAGCATTGGCAATCTCGACTACGCGGGTGGCGCGCTCTACGCGAGCGTCACGGATTTCGGCACGAACCGGTCCGCCGTATTCGCCGTCGTGCCCGAACCTTCTTCCGCCATGCTGCTCGCGCTCGGGGCGCTCGCGCTCGCCCGCCGCCGCCGGTGAAAATGCGCCTCCTGTTTTTTTGCCTCGCGTTCCCGTCGGGGCTGGCGTCCGCGGGACCGTACGCGCCCGCCGCGGACCAGCCCGGCTCCACGGCGATCGCGTTTGATTCCACGGCGATCATCGGCTGGGCGAGCGGCACGCAGGATCTCGTGCGCGGGCCGGTGGACATCAGCAATCCGTCGGCAGGAAATGCCAACTTCGGCACCGCCGCGAATGCGAGCGGCCCGGCGGATGCGCAGGATGATTCGCTCCCCGTCGTGAGCCTCGGCGACGGCGGGCGCATCACGCTCACTTTTCCCCGGCCCATCGCGAATGGGCCCGGCGCGGACTTTGCCGTCTTTGAAAATGGCGTCGCCGATTTTCTCGAACTCGCGTTCGTCGAGGTGAGTTCCGATGGCACGACGTTCTTCCGATTCCCATCCGTCTCACTCACGCAGACGGCCACGCAAATCGACGGCTTCGGACTGGTCGATCCCACGGACATCAACAACCTCGCGGGAAAATACCTCCGCGGTTTCGGCACGCCGTTCGATCTCGCGGAACTCGCGGGCACGCCGGGACTCGACCTCGGCAACATCACCCACATCCGCATTCAGGATGTCGTCGGCAGCATCGATCCGATGTACGGCTCCCGCGACTCCGTGCGCGATGCGCTGAATACGCTGGGGCACCTGATCAACGATCCGTGGCCGACCAAGTTTCCGACCGGCGGCTTCGATCTCGACGCGGTGGGCGTGCTGAATTTTGCCCCGGTCCCCGAGCCCTCCGCACTGGGGCTGCTCGCCTCCACCGCGCTGTGCGCCGCGTCCCGCCGAGGCAGCGGCAAAGGCCGGCGGCGATGAAAGCGCGCGGCTTCACGCTGCTGGAGTTGCTCGTCGTCATGGCGATCATCGCCGTCCTCACGGCGCTGTTGCTCGCCGCGACGCGCGTCGGCCGCACGGCCGCACAGTCCGTGCAGTGCATGGCCAACCTCCGCGAACTCGCCGTCGCGAATCTCGGCTACGTGCGCGAAAACGACGGACGGTACTGCTTTGCGCAGGACATCAAAAACAACCTCCGCTGGCACGGCGAGCGTACGTCGGGCTCGAAGCCGTTCGACGGCACGAAAGGTCCGCTTTCCCCGTACCTCGGCCAGGAGGCGCGGGTGAAAATCTGCCCCGCGTTCCAGCAAATCCTCACCGGCAGCAAGAGCTTTGAGAACGGGTCGGGCGGCTACGGCTACAACGAGATCTACATCGGCGGCACGCCCGCGGATCCGTGGACCGGCGAGCGCATGGCGAACGTGCCGAGCCCTGCGGCGACGATCATGTTTGCGGACACCGGCATCAGCCGCGCGACGGGCGTGCAGGAGTATCCGTTTTGCGAGCC
>JBBQJR010000070.1:0-11079 GCA_038326125.1 Chthoniobacterales bacterium | reverse complement strand
ATAACCACACCGGCGAAGGCAATCAGCTCGGGCCGATGCTCTCCTTTCGCGGGCTGGACAATGCGGCCTACTATCGCCTTGTCCAAAATGACCGGCGTTATTACATGGACTATACTTGCACCGGCAACACGCTGAACATGGTCCATCCGCATGTCCTCCAGCTATTGATGGACAGCCTGCGCTATTGGGTCACCGAAATGCATGTGGACGGGTTCCGCTTTGATCTCGCCTCCACGCTCGCGCGGGAATTCCACGATGTCAGCCGGCTGTCGGCCTTCTTTGACTGCATTCATCAGGATCCCATCATCTCCACGGTGAAGCTGATCGCCGAGCCCTGGGATGTGGGCGAAGGAGGCTATCAAGTGGGAAACTTCCCCATTCTCTGGGCGGAATGGAATGGCAAGTATCGCGACAATGTGCGGGCTTATTGGAAGGGCGACATGGGGCAACTCGGCGAATTTGCCTACCGGCTGACCGGCTCGGCGGACTTGTTCGAAATGGGTGGCCGCCGTCCTTATTCATCCATCAATTTCATCTCGGCGCACGACGGCTTTACGCTGCACGACATGGTGGCTTTTAACGACAAGCACAACGAGGCCAACGGCGAGAACAACCAAGATGGGCACAATGACAACCGGTCGTGGAATTGCGGCACGGAAGGAGCGACAGACGATGAAGGTATCAAGACCCTGCGCCGCCGGCAGATTCGCAACTGCCTCTCGACCATTCTCCTTTCGCAAGGGGTGCCCATGCTCCTCGGCGGCGATGAATTTGCCCGGACTCAAAACGGCAATAATAATGCTTACTGTCAGGATAATGAATTGTCCTGGTTTAACTGGGAGCATGCGGACTGGCAGAAGGAACTTATTAGTTTCACCTCCAGGCTCATCGCGTTTCGGAAGGAGCATCCGATTTTTCGGCGGCCAAAATATTTCCAAGGCCGCCGCCTTCCCGGCACGGGGCTGAAGGACATCATGTGGTTCGACACAGACGGGAGCGAAATGACCGGTGAGGAATGGGATTCCGGCGGTCAGCGATGCATCAGCGTCCTCCTCTCGGGCGATGTGCTGGATGTGCGCGATGACTGCGGCAAACCGGTGCGGGACGACACCTATGTGATGCTTTTCAATGCGCATCATGAGCCGGTGAGGTTCTCTTTGCCGGGAAAGCTCGAGGTGAATTGGGAAGTAGCCATTGATACGCGCTTTGAAACCGGCTTTCCCGCGAAGGCGGACACGCACACGGCAGGCGATGAACTTGACGTGATGGAGCGCTCCATGTGCGTCCTGCGACTGGTCAAAGGCACGCACGAAGATGCGCGCAACATCTCTTGGAAGAAGAAGCAGACATCCGAAGCTGTCGCCCCGCCCGTGCCGCCGAAGCCGTCGAAGCATGAGGCGGTTGACCCGACGACTGCGGGTCCGCGCTTCCGGGCGCGCACGGATAAGAAGCCTTCGGTCACGGATATTTCCCAAGGTGCGGCGGAAGCCAAGGAGCCGCCTTTGAAATGACATCCTTCCGCATGGCTCGGCTTTGACCAACGAAGGAGGGCGATCGTGCCCTACTTTGGCTCGCACTTCATTTGCATGAAAGCGCAACGCAACCAAGCGTGCATGGCGGCCGTGCTGGGGCTGATTGGAAACACGCCGCTCATCCCGCTTCATTTTACGAAGGAGCGCGTGACGATTTTTGTGAAATGCGAATTCCTCAACCCAAGCGGAAGCATCAAGGATCGGCTGGCGAAGACAGTCCTCGTGGATGCCGTCGAGCGCGGGCTGCTGAACCGCGAATCCATCATCCTCGAATGCTCGAGCGGCAACACCGGCATCGCGCTCTCCATGCTCGGCGCGGCGATGGGATTTCGCGTAACGATCCTGATGTCCGAAGGTGCGAGCAAGGAGCGCCGGCAGATCATCCGGCGATTTGGCGCGAAGCTGATCCTTTTCAAAAGCGCCGGGCAGTACCAGGCGGGGATCGAGAAGTCGCGGGAGATGGCGGCGAAGGACCGCCGCTACTTTCTGCCGCGGCAGTTTGAGAACCCGCTGAATGTCGCCGATCACGAGCACGGCACCGGTCTGGAAATCATCCACCAAGTGGGTTCGCGCATTGATGCCTTCGTCAGCGGCTACGGCACCGGCGGAACGCTCGCGGGCTGCGGCCGGGCAATCAAGGCGCGCTGGCCGAAAGCAAAAATTCTCGCGATGGAACCGGCGGAGCAGGCGTTGCTACTCGGTGAATCGCCGTGCTGCCATTTTATCGAGGGCGTGGCGGACGGATTTCTGCCGCCACTTTTGCGCGGTGCGCCGCTGGACGGGGAAGTGAAAGTGACGAGCGCGGCGGCGATGGCGATGACGCGCCGGTTGCACCGGGAATTCGGCCTGCTCGTCGGCACCTCCTCGGGCGCAAACGTGGTCGCCGCGATCCGCACCGCGCGGAAGCTGTCCGCCAATGCGAAAGTGGTGACGGTGCTCTGCGACCGGGCGGAACGGTATTTCAGCACGCGGCTTTTTGCGGAATAGCCACGGCGCGCGACGGTCCGCGCATTCGGGAAAAAATTGCGCCGCAACGGAACATGCGCGGACGGCAATTCGGGCGGCGCGCATTTTCCGGACAGGCGGAAAACGCAAAGATCAAAGTCCCGCGTGCGTCCGCGATTGTTTCGGCTGATGATGCCGCCCGCATTTGCACCGTCACTTTTTCGCACCGCGATTTTTGCCTTTTTGAAATGAGATTCCTGACCTTCCTGCTCCCGCTCGTCGTCGCGGCCAGCCGCGCGCAGGCCGCACTTCCAGGGCCCTTCCTCGAGGCGCATTGCACGGGATGCCACGATGCCGATGATCCAGCCGTACGTGACCGGCTGGTACAAGCTGCGTGTGTCGGGCTACAGCTTCGGCTGGGATGGAAAAGAGGTCGTGCCCACGGACAAACACGGCGCGCTCGGCTGGGGCGTTTATCAAAAGGCCGAGCATCACGGCACCGTGGACTTGCCGCCGAACAAAGCCGCGACGCGCGAAGTCACCGCGTGGCTGGAGCGCGGCGGCGGGATGGATCATCCGAATGATGATTTCATCCGCATCATCGGCGCGTCGTTGGAAAATGTGCGCGACTACGCCGGGAAAAATAAGGAGATGGTCGGGCCGCCGTGGGCCGTGCCGGGCATCGCGATCGAGTGGGTGGAAATCGAAGGGCCGTTCAACGAGCAGTGGCCGCCGGCGAGCCATCGCGCGCTCTTCGGCGACTTGCCCGTGAAGGTGTGAACGAAGGAACTCGGCATCCCGAAACCGGTGCAGCAAGTGTGGCCGCGAGGCAATCCGCGCTCGGAACCGAAGGACATTTTCGGCGAGCGCGGGCAGAATCGGCCGGTCGTGTACGTCGAGACGAAGGACGGGCCGCGCGATGCGGAAAAATTGCTGCGCGCCTTTTTGCGCAAGGCATTCCGACGCCCGCCGACGCCTGCGGAAATCGCGGAGTACGTCGCGAAGGTGAAGGCAAAGCTCGAAGCCGGATCGGCTTTTGAGGACGCGATGCGCGTGGCGTATCGGGAAGCGCTGACCTCGCCGGAGTTCCTGCTTTTGCGCGAAACGCTGGGCAAACTTTCCGACCACGAGCTCGCCGCGCGGCTCTCATATTTCCTGTGGAGTTCGCTGCCGGACGACGAACTCTCCGCGCTCGCCGACGCGGGAAAAATTTCACAGCCCGCCGTGCTCCGCGCACAGACCGAGCGGATGCTTGCGGATAAACGCTCGGCGCGTTTCGTGGAAAATTTTCTCGGCCAGTGGCTGAACCTCCGCGAGATCGCCGCGACGCAGCCGGACAAAAGGCTGTATCCCGAATTTATGCCGTGGCTGCAGGAGGCGATGCTCGGCGAGGCGCGCGCATTTTTCAACGAGCTGCTCCGCAGCGATCTCGGCGTCGCGAATTTGGTGAAGTCGGACTTCGCATTCGTGAACGAACCGCTCGCGCAACTTTACGGAATCGAAGGCGTGCGCGGCTGGGATTTGCAGCGGGTCGCGCTGCCGAAGGAGAGCCCGCGCGGCGGATTTCTCACGATGGCCGCGGTGCTGAAGACGACGGCCAACGGCACGACGACTTCGCCGGTGAAACGCGGCGCGTTCGTCATGGACAAAATCCTCGGCATCGTCCCCACGCCGCCGCCGCCCGGCACTGGCAGCGTGGAGCCGGACACGCGCGGCACGACGACGATTCGCGAGCAGCTCGCGAAGAACAAAACCAGCGCGATCTGCGCCGGCTGCCACATGAAAATGGATGGCTACGGCTTTGCGCTGGAGAGCTTCGATGTCGTCGGCGAATGGCGCGACCACTACCGCTCGACGAGCTATGTCGGGCCGGAAGAAAACCGGAAAATCATCCACGGCAAAAAGATCGAATATCATCCGGGCTCCGCCGTGGACTGCACCGGCGCGATGCCCGACGGCCGCGCCTTTCACGAGGTGAACGAACTCCGCTCACTGCTCGCCGCCGATCCCGCGCGGCTCGCGCGCGCCTTCGCGAGCCACCTCGTGACGTACGCGACGGGCGCGGAGATCAGCTTCGCGGATCGTGCCGCCGTCGAGCGCATCGTGCAGAAGTCGGCGGCAAAAAATTTCGGACTCCGCACGCTCCTCGCGGAGGTCGTGCAGAGTGAACTTTTCAACCATAAGTAATCCGCCATGAACGCACCTTTCGTCACCACCCGCCGCGCACTGGATCGCCGCAGTTTTCTGAAAAGCGCGGGCATGATCCTCGCGCTGCCGTTGCTCGAAAGCATGATGCCGCGCTTCGGACGCGCTGCGACTGCGGAACCTCCGCGCCGCTTTGTCGGCATGATCACGAACATGGGCATCCTGCCGGAATATTTTTTCCCGACGACCGCCGGACGCGACTACGAGAGCACGCCGTATCTGGATCTTTTGAAGGACCACCGCTCGGACATGACGGTCTTTTCCGGCGTGTCGCTGCCGGGCGTGGATGGCGGGCATGCGTCCGAAAAATCGTTCCTCACCGGAGCACCCGGCGCGAGCCGCGGGACGTTCCGCAACAGCATTTCGCTCGATCAGGTGATGTCGGAAAAAATCGGCGGCGACACGCGGCTGCCCTCGCTCGCGATCATGATCGGCACGGAAAATCTCAGCCTGTCGTGGACGCGCAGCGGCTCGATGATCCCGCCCGTCATCAGCCCCGTGAAACTTTACCAGCAGCTCTTCATCGAGGACACGCCGGACGTAAAAGCGACGGCGGTGCAGCGATTGAAAGATGACCGCAGCCTGCTCGACAGCCTGCGCGAAAAGGCGAAGCGCCTCGAACGCGAACTCGGCGCGGCGGATCGCGAACGACTGGATCAATACTTTACGAGCGTGCGCGAATTGGAGCGGCGGCTGGCGACGGCGGAGGGCTGGATCGGAAAACCGAAACCGAAAGTCACCGCGGCGAAGCCGGAGGAGCTGAGCGACCGCAACGATCTGCCGAAGAACAATCGCGTGATGTTTGACCTCGTGCGTCTCGCGCTGGAGACGGACAGCACGCGCGTGGTCACGATTGCGGCGAGCACGGGGAGCATCACGCCGCGCACGATCCCCGGCGTGAAATCCAACACGCACGAGCTGACGCACCACGGCCATCGCGAGGAAAAGATGGGCGAGTTGCGGCTCATCAAGGAGGCGCAGTTCCGCGACCTCGCGGCTTTTCTCACGGGGCTGCGCGCCGCTTCCGAGCAGGGCGGGAATCTGCTCGAGCGCACCGCCGTCCTCTACGGAACGAACATGGGCAGCGCGAACGCGCACTCGAACGACAACCTCCCCGCGCTGCTCGCGGGCGGCGGTTTCCGGCACGGACAGCACCTCGCCTTCGACCCGAAGAAAAATTATCCGCTGACGAATCTGCACGTCTCGCTGCTGCAGCGTCTCGGGATCGAGGCGGGAAGTTTTTCGAGCGGCACGGCGACGATGCGCGGGTTGGAGTTGGCGTGAAAGGCGGCGGCGATCTCACGGGGCGCGAGCGTAGGCTTCCGGACGCCGCGGTGTGATTTCGGCGCGCAATTTTCATCGGCGGATTGCGTGCGCGACCGCGAATGGCGATGCTGCGCGCATGGCCAGCAATTTTGACATCGCAAATCTCCGACTGGAATACGGGCGGTGCGGGCTGCTCGAAAGCGACCTGGATCCCGATCCGCTGCGGCAGTTTCAAAACTGGCTGGCGGAGGCGGTCGCGCAGCAATTGCTCGAGCCGAACGCGATGACGCTCGCGACGGTGGATGCGAACGGCCAGCCGTGGACGCGCACGGTGCTGCTCAAGGCGTGCGACGCGCGCGGCTTTTCCTTTTTCACAAACTACGAGGGCGCGAAAGGCCGGCAGCTCGCGCATGAGCCGCGGTGCGCGCTGACGTTTCGGTGGGGCGAACTCGAGCGGCAGGTGAATGTGACGGGCCGCGTGGAGAAGGTGCCGCGCGCGGAGACGGAGGCGTATTTTGGGAAACGTCCGCTCGCGAACCGCCTGGGCGCGTGGGCTTCGCGGCAGAGCGATGTGCTCGCGGATCGCGCGGCGCTCGAACGATCCTTCGAGGAGGCGAAGGCCCGCTTTGGCGAAGATCCTCCGGCGCCGGAGCACTGGGGCGGCTACGTGGTGCAGCCGGAGACGGTGGAATTTTGGCAGGGGCGCCAAAGCCGTCTGCACGATCGGCTCCGCTACGCGCGCCTCGCGGGCGGCGGGTGGAAAATCGCGCGCCTCGCGCCTTAGCCGCGCCGTGTTCGTTCCGCCGCGATCAGCGGCCAATCATCGTGGCGTTCAGTCCGCCTGCCGCGACGACTTTAAAACTCCACTGCGTCTCCACTTTTTTGTCCGCCGCTTTGGCCGAGACGGTGACGGTGTATTCGCCCGGCTTCAGCGGCTGCTTCGGACGTGCTTCGATGATGCGATTTACCGCGTCGAATTTGAACTGCACGAGGCCCACGCCGCTGAGCCGCATCGTGAGCGTCTTGTCGTCAAAGGCACCGAGCGAGGTGAGGTTAGCCTTGAGCAGCGGCGCGGTTTCGGTGGTGCTGTCCCCATTCATCGGCTGCGTGAGGAGCATCGCGGCGGCGACTTCGCGCGCTCCGGCGGGCTCTTCCTCGGAGACGCTCAGCGGGCCGTTGAAATTCAGCGCCTGCTCGAGATCCTGCGGCCGCTTCGCATACCACGCGTAGCGACCGATGCGATCGCCGTGCGCGCCGTGCGTGATTCGCTGGCCGTACGTGGTGAACGATGCCTCAAAGCCCGCCGCCTTGATCACCTCGAGCACCTTCGCGTTGTAGCGGCCTTCGGGATACGCGAACACGGCGCAGCGCACGCCGAGTTTTTTCTCGATGAATTGCTTCGAGCCGAGGATCTCCTCGCGCAGCCACGCGTCGTAGGCCTCGGGCGTTTTGCCGTGCGTCTCGCGGAGGCTCTGATGCGAGATGGTGTGGCAGCCGATTTCCACGCCCTCGTCGCGCAGCGTGGCGAGCTGCTCCCACGACACGCTCTTGCCGCCGCTGGCGATGTATTTGGTGTAAATGAAGTAGGTCCACGGGTAGCCGAATTTTTTCAAAATGGGCCGCGCCGTTTCAAAGGCCGAGACGTAGCCGTCGTCGAGCGTGATGAGCGCACACCGCGGCGGGATCGTCTTTTCATTGCGCCGCCACGCGAGGAAATCCTGCATCGAAATTACCTGGATGCCGCGGTCCTTCAGCCGCTGCATGTGCTGCTCGAAAAGCTCCGGCGCGATGCTGAGCGCGCCGCCCGCCGCGCCTTCCACGCGGTGGTAGCAAAGTGCGATGACCTGCGCGGTGCGATCGATGGCGACGAGGCGCGGGGCGGGCGTCGGTGCTGCGGAGTGCTCGGCGGAAGGTGCCGCGACTTGCTCGGCGCCCGCCGGTTTGGGAACCGGCGCGGGCTCCGGCGGCGGAAGCGAGGGGCCCGTTTCCGGCAGTTCCGTGGCGGGTCCGGGATGCGAGAGCGCCCCGGTGATTTTTTCCAGCGTTTGCGGACTCCATTTCCTGAGCGAAAAAAATGCGGCGGCGAGGACGAGCAGCAGGATCAAAAGTCTCTTCATGTTGAAAAAGTGAATCGGAACATAACGGGAATGCGACCCCTGAAAAGCGGGAAACCCGAAAGTTCGTGTTTCTCGCCGCATTTTTCCGAAAGCGAAAATGATCGGCTGCCGAATCCGCGGGATACGAACATTTGGCACGCGCATCTCACGGGTGCGTAACCTAAATAGGAATTGTTCTTGATATGAATAGGGCGCGGTGCTTCGGTGTGGGCAGATGAGCAAGCCAGCCTCCCATGCCCCTTCCCCGGATGCAAAAATTCACGGCCTCGGCCTGCGAATGACGGATCAGCGGCGCGCGGTGTACGACGTGCTCATGGGCAAGCGCGACCACCCGACCGCGGTGGAAGTCTTCACGCGCGTGCGCGACAAGGTGCCCTCCATCTCGCTCGCGACGGTGTACAATTGCCTCGAGACCCTCACGGATTGCGGGCTTGCAAAGACGGTGACCGACGAGCGCGGACCGGCCCGCTACTGCCCGAATCTCGACGAGCACGCGCACTTTTTCTGCCAGACTTGCGGCATCGTCGCGGACATCCCGCTGCGCAGCCGGCGGCACCCGCAGGATGTGTGGGAGTTTCCGAAGAGCCTCACGATTTTGCGCCACGAAGTTTCCTTCCGCGGCGTGTGCCCGAAGTGCGCGGCGAAAACCAAGGCCGCCAAGCGCAACTGAGCCGATTTTTTCAAACCAATGAGTCTCGAAATCAAAAACCTGCATGCGCGCGTCGCCTCGACGGGCACCGAAATTCTCCGCGGCCTCGACCTCACGATCGAGAAGGGCAAAGTCCACGCGATCATGGGACCGAACGGTTCCGGCAAAAGCACGCTGAGCAAAGTGCTCGGCGGCCATCCTGACTATGAAGTGACCGCCGGCGAAGTGCTGCTCGACGGCGCGAATATTCTCACGATGGAACCGGACGAACGTTCGCGCGCCGGGATTTTTCTGGCGTTCCAGTACCCGATGGAAATCCCGGGCGTATCGAATGCGAATTTTTTACGCGCGGCCTTGCAGGCGCGTTTGCCCGAGGGTGAGGAACTTGAGGCGACGGACTACTACGCGCACCTCTACGAGAAAATGGACATGCTCGAGATGGATCGGAAATTCACCGCGCGCTCCGTGAACGAAGGCTTCTCCGGCGGCGAGAAAAAGCGGAACGAAATTTTGCAGATGCTCATGCTGGAGCCGAAATATGCGATCCTCGATGAGACGGACAGCGGGCTCGATATTGACGCGCTGAAGATCGTCTCGAACGGCGTGAATGCGATGCGCAGTCCGGACCGCGGATTTCTCGTCATCACGCACTATCAGCGCCTGCTCGACTACATCGTGCCCGACATCGTGCATGTGCTCGTCGGCGGGCGCATCGAGCACACTGGCGGCAAGGAACTCGCGCTGGAACTTGAGGCAAAGGGTTACGACTGGATCAAGGAAGGCGTCACGGAGACCGCGCGAGCCTAAATTTAACCACAGGAGGCACCATGAGCACCGCACTACTCGAACCCATCGCAGACCAAGCCGCGCAACTCGACATTGATCGCACGGCGGGAAATTTTTCGTACCCGGAGGCGCACACGTTCGACGCCGGCACGGGTCTGTCGCACGCGACGATTGACTACATTTCCGGCGTGAAAAATGAGCCGGACTGGATCCGCGAGTTCCGCCATAAGGCGCTCGATGTGTTCTTTTCCAAGCCGATGCCGACGCATTGGGCGTCGAAGGATCTGGAGAACATCATCTTCCAAAAAATCCGCTACTACCTCGCGAATGGCCAGAAGCCGAAGCGCTCGTGGGACGAAGTCACCGACGCCGAGAAGCGCACTTTCGAGCGGCTCGGCATCCCGGAGCAGGAGCGGAAATTTCTCGCGGGCGTTGAGGCGCAGTTTGACTCGGAGGCCGTGTATTCGAACATGAAGAAAGCGCTCGGCGACGAGGGCGTGATTTTCGTGGGCAGCACCGAGGGGCTGAAGGAGCACCCGGAGATTTTCCGCAAGTGGTTCGGCAAAGTGATCCCGACGGGCGACAACAAATTCAGCGCGCTGAACGCGGCGGTGTTCAGCGGCGGTTCGTTCATCTACGTGCCGAAGGGCGTGAAGGTGAAGCATCCGTTGCAGGCGTATTTCCGCATCAATGCGGAGAACTTCGGGCAATTCGAGCGCACGCTCATCATCGCCGATGAGGGCAGTGAGGTGATGTATATGGAAGGCTGCACCGCGCCGAAATTCGAGACCGCGACGCTGCACTCCGCAGTCGTCGAGCTCGTCGCGATGAAGGGCGCGAAGCTGCAATACATCACGGTGCAAAACTGGTCCGCGAACGTCTTCAACCTCGTGACCAAGCGCGCCATCGCGCACGAGGAGGCCGAGGTGAAGTGGATTGATTGCAACATCGGCTCGCGCCTCACGATGAAATATCCCGGCGTCGTGCTGAAGGGCCGCAAGGCGCGGGGCGAAGTCATTTCCATCGCGCTCGCCGGCGACGGCCAGCATCAGGATACCGGCGCGAAGATGATCCACGCGGCGGACGAGACGACTTCCAACATCGTCTCGAAGTCCATTTCGCTCGGCAAAGGCCGCTCCACATACCGCGGGCTCGTCCACATTCCGAAGCACCTCAAGGGCTGCAAAAACAACACGGAGTGCGACGCGCTGCTGATCAATTCCACCTCCCGCACCGACACGTATCCCGCGATCTCCGTGCGGGGGACGGGCAACGCCACACAGCACGAAGCGAGTGTCTCGCAAATTTCCGCCGAGCAGATTTTCTACATGCAACAGCGCGGCCTCACGAAGGCGCAGGCGATGAGTCTCTCGGTGAACGGAGTCGTGAACGATCTCGTGCGGCAATTCCCGATGGAATACAGCGTCGAGCTGAAGCGGCTGATCGATCTGGAAATGGAAGGATCAGTCGGCTGACGCCTGCGCGAAAACTCGCCCCTAGCGAAACTTCATGAACGCAACTGTGGATTTACCTGTACCCGCAAACCGCGACGCGCGCGCCGAAAATTCCGTGAGCGCCG
>JBBQJR010000069.1:0-11086 GCA_038326125.1 Chthoniobacterales bacterium | reverse complement strand
GCTCGACGGGTGGCTCCCGCTTTCACAGCACGTCATTTTTCTCAGCGGACGCGTCTCCTTTGAGATGATGCACAAGGCGCTCGCGGCCGGCGTGCCCGTGGTCGCGGCGATCGGCGCGCCGTCATCGCTGGCGATCGATGTCGCGGCGAAAAGCGGGCAGGCGCTCGTGGCGTTCGTCCGCGGCGGGACGATGAATATTTACGCCGGAATCGAAAGACTTCACGGAGCGGGCAGGCATCAGTAGCCCAACCAAAGCCCACCCGCCCCGCTTGGAAATCACTTCATCGAAAGCTGCTCTTCCGAGAGCTTCACCACGCGCCCTTCCGGGTCGCGGAAATTCGTGAACGGCCCGACCGTCGTGACGATGATGCCCTGCCGCCGCAGCTCGGCGAGCAGCGAGTCCTGGCGCTTGAGCACGAGATTCAGGTGGAAGTAGCTCACCATCTCGCTGTTCTCCGCGGGGCGCAGGCAGAGGGGGATGCCCGCGAGGTCGAGCGTGCAAAAATGGCCGTGCTTTTCGTGGACGACACGCGCGTTGAGGAGGTCCACATAGAAGTCGCGCACCGCGTTGTATTGCGCCGTGAAAATGGTGAGGCCATAGCACCGCGGCTGCGCAATCACCGCGCTCGCCGTGGCGGTGTCGCGGTCGGATTCGATTTCTGAAGTGAGGCGGGAGAGACTGAGCATGGGAGGCAATAGAGCGAGGCGTGTGCCAAATTTATAATTTCTATAAACAAGCGCGGAGACAGTCTCCCTGGGCGCAGAGTCATTTTTCTCCGAGCGATCGCCGTCCCCGTTGCGTGCGGCGGAGAGGAAAATCGCGTCGTGCGTGCGGAGTTTGCGCGCCGCAATCGCGCCGTAATCGCGCCGTGATCGCGCCGTGTTTCCGCTACCGGTTTGGCGTCCGCTTTTTTTGCAAGTACTCCGGATACTTGCTGCGGAGCTGATTCTCGATCTTCTTCACTTCCGCGGTATTGCCGAGCTTGAGGTGGATTTCCATCGCGCGCTCCAGGGCGCGCGGGCTGACCTCGTCATCCTCGAGAACAATGGGAATCTGACTGAACATCTTCAGCGCATTTTCCGCATTGCCACGGCCCAGCTCGATCTCCGCGGCACGCAGTTTCAGTTCACCGTTGTACCGGCCTTCGGTCGCGAGACCGAGCCCTTCATTCACCGTCTTGTCCGCGCCGTTCCAATCCTGCATTCCGATCTGCGCGTCCGCCTTTTCGATCATGCCCGCCACGCGCGGCACCGGATCTTTCACCGACGACAGATAGTGATCGAAACTGTCCACCGCATCCTTGAATTTTCCCATCTTCACGCGGCTGCGCGCGAGCAGCAGGTAGTCGTCGCCGACCGCCTCCTTGCGCTGCATCAGCTCCGGCAGGAATTTCTCCGCGCGATCGTACTGCCCGCGCTCAAAGCTCTTCTGCCCGAGCCAGCGGATCACGTCGCTCGGCGTCGCCGCCTTGCCGCCGTTCGCCTTGTAAAATTCGATCTCCTTCTCCACCGCGTCCAGGTCTTCGAGATTGTAGAGGCACGCCATCAGCGCCAGCGAGCTGCGCTCGAAAAACTGCGCCTTGTCCAGCTTGCGCGCCGCGTCGAGGTGCGGCGCGGCCTTCTTGTAATCCTTCGCCTCAAAGGCCGTGCGCCCGATCCAGTAGTGCGCCTTCGCGCAGGCCGGCGACTCGGGAAATTCCTTCAGCAAAATCTCAAACGTATCCGCCATCTTCGCCTGATCGCCGAGCTGGCCCCGGATCAGCGCGAGATTTTCCAGACCGAATTCCCGTTCCTTCGCCTTCGGATATTTCGCCGTAAGCTCCGCAAAATCTGTTTGCGCCGCGGAGTACTGCCGGAGTTGCATCTGCGCCGAGCCACGCTCCGCGAGCGCCGTCGGCACCTTCGCATGCGTCGGGAAATCGCGCAGGAATGCCGTGAAAGTTTCCACCGCCTTGTCGAAATGCCCGAGTTGCATCCACGACCAGCCGAGCTTGAACATCGCCTCGCCGCGATAGCTCGCCGGCAGCCCCTTCGTCTTCGCGACCACGATTTGGTAAATCGGCGCGGCGTGCTCGAAGTCGCCCGCCTTGAAGAGCGCTTCCGCCTTCATCAGCGACACGCGCTCCACCTGCGTCGCCGTTGGATTGTCGGTCAGAAAGGTGTTCACCTCGTTCAGCAGCCGCTCGTCGCCCGCATCATACAGCATCACGAGCCGCGCGTACGCCGCCTCGCGCGCCTGCGAGGTCGCGGGAAAGTCCTTCGCGATCTGCGCGTACGTCGCCAGCGATTCCTCGCGCATGCCGAGTTCCCGCTGTGAGTTCGCCACGGTCACGAGCACGTCCAGCTTGCTCTCGATTTTCAGGCCGCGGCCCGCGCCAGTTTCCTGATACCGCGCGAGCACGCCCTGGTAGTTCTTCTTGTCGTAGAGCAGCCGGAAACCCGCGACCGCGAGCGTGTCCCTCCAGCTTCCGATTTCCGGAAGCGCGAGCGCCGCGTCGAAGGTCTTCGCGGCCTCATCCGGGCGGCCGAGATCGAGCTGCAAAAGTCCCGAGCGCGCGAGGGCCTCGGCCTTGATCTGCGCATTCGTCGTGTCCTCGGCGAGCGGCAGGAGCCACTTCAGCGCCGCCTCCTTCTGCCCCGCGTCCGTGTACATGCGGGCGGTGGAGAGACGGCTCGCGTCGCGAAAAGGATTAGCCTCGGTGACTTTGGAAAGCTCCTCGTACTGCTGCCGCGCCTCCGTTTTTTGCGAAGTCGCCTCGAGGCAGCGGCCCACAAAAAAGCGCGACGCGTAAATCAAAGTCGGCTGCGTCAGCCGCACCGAAGCGCGGCGGTAGGACTGCAGCGCTTCGCGGAAATTTTTGTCCTCGTACTGCATCGAGCCGAGCCGGTACGCCGCGTATCCAAGGAATTCCCCGCCGGTGAAATTTGCGAGGATCGCTTCGTAATTGGCGCGCGCGTTGTTCACCGCGCCGGTCTGCCGGTAGCACTCGGCGAGGCGGTAGTACGCCGCCTGCCGGTCGAGCGCGGGCGCGCGCGGAAACTGTTCGAGGTAGCGCTCGTATTCCGCCGAAGCGTCGCGAAAAAGTTTCTTCGCGTAAAATCCGTCCGCGTACTGGATCTGCACCTGATCCGCCGTCGTCGCATTTCCCGCACGTCCGACCACGATGTCGCCGGGCTCCGGCACTTCCGCGATCGGCTGGCGCGCGCCATCCATGCCCGTCGTCTTCGGCGCGCGCGGCGTCGGAGCGGGCGGCAGATGCGGCACGGCGGTTCCGGCCCCCGGCGTCGGCTTTTTCACCGGAATCGCTTTCGGAATTTCCGGTTCGCCCGGATCGCTTTGCGGAACCTCCGTCGGCGTCGCGCGGAACGGTTTCAGCGGCACCGCGCGCGGCGGCTCATCCGCCGCGGGCGTGCCGGGGCGGAAAGGCTTCAGCACTTCATTCTGTGCGAGCATCAGCGAGGGCAGGGCGACGAGCAGCGCCGCGGGCAGCGCAAATGGGAGACGCCTTTTCATTCGGGGCGGCTCACGGGAAACGCGACATTCCAAATCCCCGCGCCGCGGCAAACATCAAGCACGCGCGCGACATATTTGTAGGCCACATTTTCATCGCCGCGCAGGATGATCGCGTAGTCGGGATTGATCTTCGCGAGCGCCGCCATCTTCTCGCCGAGTTCGTCGAAAGTGATCGGCTTCACATTCATCACCATCGAGCCGTCAGCCTTCAGATTCAGCACCGTTTGGTTCACATCCAGCACCGGTTCCTCGCCGTGTTCGGCGCTCGGCACCTTCACATCGAGCTCCATTTCCGTGCGCGCAAAATTCCATGTGAGGATGAAAAAGCACAGCAGCACGAGGAGAACGTCCACCATCGGGGCGATCTGAAAACCCATCACCAGCGGCTCGGCGCGCCTGCGAAGTTTCATCGTGCGCGTCGGATTAAAATTCCTCGTCCAGCGCCGCGCGCGACGGCTCGCGCTTTTTGTAGTTCAGCGCGATGAGGCCGACGAGATGCGCGCCCGCGACTTCCAAATCGGAGATGAGCCGCTGCACCTTGTTCCGGAACAGCGCGTAGAAAATGAACGCCGTCACGCCGACGACGAGACCCGCGCCCGTGGCCACGAGCGCCTCCGAGACACCGCTCGCCAGCGCCCAGTCGCGATTTTGTCCCACCAGCCCGCGCCCGAGACCGCCGAAACTTTTCACAATCCCGACCACCGTGCCGAGCAGCCCGACCATCGGCGAGAGCGTGCCGATGTCCGCGAGATACGTCACGCGATGCTGGAAGGAAGCCGCCTGCGCGCTCGCCTCGCTTTCCGCGATACTCCTGATCACGTCGAAATTTGCGCCCGGATTTTTCGTCGCAAAATCCAGCGTGCGCTGCACCACGCGCGCGACCGCTTCGCCGTGCCGGCTCGAGATCGCGAGCAGCCCGAGGTAGTCGCGCTTTTTCAAAAGCACATCCGCGGTATTCATGTAGTGCGTCGTGAGGATGGCCGAGCGCCGCAGCGTCGCGAGGAAGACGAGCACGAGCATCACCGTGAGCACGCTGAGGACGCCGAGCGGGATCATCGCCCAGCCGCCGGATTCGATGAGCTTGAGCAGCGTCATTTCTTCCTTCACCGGCTGCGCCGCGGGAACGTACGCGGTGCCCGGCTTCGCGGGCTTCGCCGTCTCGCTCGCGGGGAGGCGCGTGACGCCGCCGTCGCTTGCCGGTGCGGCCGCCGGACGCGCCCCGCCCGCGGGCGCTTGCGCGAAAGTTTGCGAAAGTCCGAGGCCGATGACCGCCAGCACGAGTACGAGTGATTTCATGGAAAACTGAGCGCGGACTGTAGCGACCCCGCCGCGGGATGCAACAAGCGACACGCACCGGCACTTGCGCCGCCGCGCGCGGCGAGGCACACGGGAGTCATGCATTTTCTCGCGATCGAAATCGGCGGCACGAAGCTCCAAGTCTGTGCGGGCAACGGTGACGGCACGATCCTCGATCGACGCCGCTTCGCCGTGGATCGTGCCGCGGGCGGCGAGGGCATCCGTGCGCAGATCGCCGGCGTGCTGCCGGATCTTTTTGCAAAGTGGAGCCCGCACGCCGTCGGCGTCGGCTACGGCGGGCCGGTGAACTGGCGCACCGGGCAGATCGTCTGCTCGCACCACCTCGCGGGCTGGGATGATTTTCCGCTCGGCGCATGGCTGCGCGAGCGCACCGGCGTGCCGGTCTTCGTGGACAACGATGCCAATGTCGCCGCGCTCGGCGAGGCGCTGCACGGCGCGGGCCGCGGCGCGAATCCGGTCTTCTGGGTGAACGCCGGCAGCGGCGTCGGCGGCGGGCTCGTCGTGGACGGACGGCTCTATCACGGTGCGCTGCCGGGCGAGATGGAGATCGGCCATGTGCGCCTCGAACGCGACGGCACGATCGTCGAGCAAAGCTGTTCGGGCTGGGCCGTGGATTGCGCCGTGCGCGCCGCGTTGGAAAACGAGCCGCAGAGCGTGCTCGCGCAGCTTGCCGCGGAGTCGAAACCGGACGCGCGCTGCCTCGCGCCCGCGATCGCCGCCGGGTGCGCCGTCGCGGATCGCATCCTCACGCACGCGACCCATGAACTCGCCTTCGCCCTCAGCCATGTCGTGCAGCTTTTGCACCCCGAGGTGATCGTGGTCGGCGGCGGCCTGAGCCTCATCGGCGAACCGCTGCGCGCGCGCCTCGCCGCCACGCTGCCACGCTGGGTGATGGACGCATTTGCACCCGGCCCACGCATTGCACTCGCCGGCCTCGGCGAAGACTCCGTGCCTGTCGGCGCGCTCGCGCTGTGCCGTGCTTCCGTAGCGTAGCTCTCGACAGCGCCCGCGCATTCGCGAAAAGGTGCGCGATGCTCGACTGGCTCACTTCCTACATCGCCGCGCAAAAGCAGGCGCTCGACACCATCAACCCCGCCGAACTCGTGCCGCTCATCGCGACCCTGCGCGAGGCGCACCGTGCCGGCCGGCGCATTTTTGTCGTGGGCAACGGCGGCAGCGCGGCGAACGCCTCGCACTTCGTCACCGACCTCGGGAAAAATTCCAGCGAGGCCATGCCGTCGCCCTTCCGCGTGCTCTCGCTCACGGACAACACCGCGTGGATCACCGCCATCGGCAACGACTACGCCTTCGACGACGCCTTTCTGCGCCAGCTCAAAAATCACGGCGAAGCGGGCGATGTGCTGATCGTGATCAGCGTGAGCGGCAATTCGCCGAACCTCGTGAAAATCCTCGACTGGTCGAAACAGATCGGGATCAAAACGATCGCGCTCGTCGGCGGAAAACGCGGACGCTGCGCGGAACTCGCGGATCAAGTCGTCGTCGTCGAGGATACGCATTACGGCCGCGTGGAGGACGTGCAGATGAACATCCTGCACATGCTCTGCTACGTCTTCGTCGAGCGTGAGGACGCGCGCGGGTAGGGCGGGTATCTTACCCGCCGTTCCGGGTATCCTACCCGGAACCTCGGACGTGGTGGTGCGCGAGTTTGAAAAACGCGCGTCCGTCCTGCGTCCGCTGCGCCAGGTAAAATACCCGGCGTGGCGGGCGGCAAACCCGCCCAGCCCTTTCGCATTTTTTCCCCTCGCCGCGTGCACCAGATTCGCGAGACTCGCGGCGCATGAAAACTCTCCTCGCCCTCGCCAGCCTCGCCCTTTTCACCATGAGCACCCTCGCCGCCGACGGCCCCGTCTTCCACATCGTCCACTTCAAATTCAAAACCGACGCCACGCCCGCGCAGATCGCGCAGGTCGAAAAGGATTTCGCCGCGCTGAAGGGCAAAATTGACATCGTGCAGACGCTCGACTGGGGCACGGACATTTCGCCGGAAAAATTGAGCGACGGCTTCACGCACTGCTGGGTGCTCACATTCAAAAACGAAAAGGATCGCGACGCCTACATCGTGCATCCGGCGCACAAGGCTTTCGTCGCGACGCTCGGAGCGGTGCTGGAGAAGCCGCTCGTCGTGGACTTCATCCCGAAGAAATAGCGCGCCTCGTCTTCCAATTTCCTCCTGCGCATGACTGAGATTTTTGTCCACGCCGACCTCACTCAACTGGCCCATTGCCAGTCCCTCCTCGAGGAGGCGGGGATCGAATCGGTCATCCAAAACGAGACGACGCATGATCTTATCGTCGGCCTGCCCGATCCGCTGCGGCAGCCGAGGCTGTGCGTGACAAATGATGCCGACGCAGGGCGCGCGCGCGAACTTCTGCGTGACGTGGAGAGCGCCGGGCAAAAGGAAACGCCCGAGTGGAAATGCCCGCAGTGCGGCGAGATCGTGCCGGGGAATTTCGGCACCTGCTGGAAGTGCGAAGCGCCGAGACCGGCGGCGGACTGATTAAGCTCCGGTTGCCGCGCGGTACGCCGCCGCGTCCTGCAAGGCGTCGCGCTCGGCGGGGTTCGCGAGTTCGAGTTGGAACATCCAGCCTTCGCCGTACGGGTCCGTGTTCACGAGCGCGGGATTCGCGCTGAGTGCGGGATTCGCGGCGACGACTTTTCCCGAGACGGGCGCGTAGATGTCGCTCGCGGCTTTCACGCTCTCGACGACGCAGACGACTTCGCCCGCCTTCACCACTTTGCCCACGGCGGGCAGATCCACGAAAACCACATCGGTCAGTTCGTGCTGTGCGTGGTCGGTGATGCCCACCGTGCCATCGGCGCGGAGCCATTCGTGGGACTTTGCGTAGCGGAGATCGTCGGGAACATTCATGGGAGCGTGCGTTGCTATCCGGCGGTGCCGCCGCGGTGAAGCGGTTTCTTTTCCACCTGCGCGGGGAAGCGCCGGCCGCGGATGTCGATCTCGATCGCGGTGCCGGGCTTGGCAAAATCAATCGGCAAATACGCGAGGCCGATGCCGCAGCCGAGTGTCGGTGAAAGTCCGCCGCTGCACGTCTCGCCGATCTGCGCGCCATCTTTCCACACCGCGTAGTGGCTGCGCGGTGGCGGCGTTGCGCCGATCATTTTGAACGCCGCGAGCCGCTGCTTCACGCCGTCAGCTTTCTGCTGCGCGAGCACTTCGCGCCCGGTGAAATCTCCCTTCTCAAGGTCCACAAAAAATCCGAGCCCGGCCTCGAGCGGCGTGCGTTCGGGCGAGAGATCGTTTCCATTCAGCGGATAGCACATCTCCAAGCGCAGCGTGTCGCGCGCGCCGAGTCCGCAGGGCTTGATGCCAAACTCGGCGCCCGCCGTGAGCACGGCACCGAACACTTTCACCGCGTCCGAGGCGGGACCGAAAACCTCGAAGCCGTCCTCGCCCGTGTAGCCCGTACGCCCGATGAAAAGCGGCACGCCGCCGACCTCGACCTGCACGATGCCGTTGCGGTCGGGCGCGTCTTTTCCGCCGGAAAATTTCGCCAGCCACGCCGCGGCGCGCGGTCCCTGCACGGCGAGCCCGAAGAATTCATCGCTGCGATTTTCCAAAGTCACACCCGCGGGCACGCGCGGGTTCAGCCAGGCGAAATCCTCCTCGATTTTCGCCGCGTTCACCACGAGCAGCCACTCGGTGTCGCCGATGCGGTAGAGGATCAGATCGTCAATCACGCCGCCGCGTTCGTTGAGCATCAGCGTGTATTGCCCGTGGCCGACGGCGAGTTTGGCCACGTTGTTCGTGAGCATCGAATTCAGCCACGGCGCCGCCTCCGCGCCGCGCGCGAAAAATTGCCCCATGTGCGAGATGTCGAACACGCCGAGTGCGCGCCGCACCATGTGATGCTCGTCCATGATGCCCGTGTATTGCACCGGCATATCCCAGCCGCCGAAGCCGATCATTTTCCCTCCGAGTCGGACGTGTTCGTCGTGGAGCGGCGTGCGTTTCAGATCAGCGGCGTCGGACATGGCGCGCGACAGTAAGTTCCCGCGAAAACGTGTCAACGCCCGCGGAAAATCGTCTCTCAGCGCGCCTGCCGCTCGAGCCACGGCACGAGGCGCGCGGACGAAATCCCGAGCAGCGCACCGATGATCAGCCCGCCGAGATGCGCGCCATTTGCGATGGGGCCGAGCATTCCCGTGAAGCACAGCAGCATCCACATGAGCATGAGCTGCACGGTCTGTTGCGGCATCTGCCAAACCTCGTCGCGGCCGAATTTCCCCTTCATCCACAGGAAGCCAAACAGACCGTAATTCACGCCCGACATGCCGCCGAAATTCGGACTGCTCGTCACGTACTGGACGAGATTCGAGCCGATGCCGACGGCGAAAACGATCGCGAGCAATTTCGCCGCGCCGAAGCGCGACTCGATGAAGCGGCCAAATTGCGCGAGCCACATCATGTTGAAAAGAATGTGCATGATTCCGCCGTGCAGAAAAATCGGCGTGATGAGCCGCCACACTTCGCCCGCGCGGACCTCGGGCAAAAAGAGCGACGCACCGTTCATGCCGTGGATGAAGGGCACCTGCGAAATGTGCAGCCGATCGAGCAGCGCGTGGTCCGCGGTGGGCGAATTCATGAAGCCGCCGAGCACGGTGACGGCAATCGAAATCCCGATGAGCAGGTACGTCGCCCAACCACCGCCGATGGCAGTCCGTTCGTAGCCGAGGCGCACCTCATCCACCACCGTCGCGCGGCGGCGGCGCTCGGACTTCACGAGTTTTGCGCGCACGGCTGCGGCGGTCGCGGTCGCGTCGCGGAACTCCGGCGCGCCCGGCGTCGCGCGGAAGAGCGCGAACAGCCGCGCGGCCTCGGCGACCTGATCGTCCTCATGCACCCAGATCGAAAACGCGCCGCCGTCCTCAGCCTCCGCGGTATTTTCGATGCCGCGCGAGACGAGGGCATCGTGAAAAGTTTCCGCATCGTGCTCGTTCTGCATTTCTCCGACTCGTCGCATCCGCACGACTTAGCAGCGCATGAAGCGGCGCACAAGTGGCCGCACGATTGGGCCGTTCCCCGTTTTGAACCACGGAGATTCACAGAGGATGCACGTAGGAATCACGGAGGGATCACGGAGGGATCACGGAGGGATCACGGAGACTTTGTGTTCCTCTGTGAATGCCTCCGTGTTCCTCCGTGGTTTCCTCCCCGCGCTTCAGGTCAGGAGACCGCTCAAGATTGCACGCGCGCCGCGTTTCGTTTTGGCTGCGCGGGTGCTCGATGTGCTCTACCGGCGTTTACTCCGGCCCCTTCTTTTCCGTTTCGATGCCGAGCGCGTGCATCATTTCGCGATGGCGTTTCTCCAGGGCCTCGGCCGGGCGATGCAGTCGTGGCGGCGCGGAAAAAGCGCGCGTCAATCTTCCGCCACCGCACGCAAACTGGAACGCGAGGTCTTCGGATTGAAGTTCCCAAATCCCGTCGGCCTCGCTGCCGGTTTCGACAAAAATGCGCTCGTGCTCCCCGCATGGGAGGGCCTCGGTTTTGGCTTCGCCGAAATCGGCACCGTCACCGCGAAAGCGCAGCCGGGAAATCCGAAGCCGCGTCTTTTCCGCGTGCCGGAAATCGCGGGCGTGATCAACCGCATGGGCTTTAACAACGACGGCGCGGAAGCCGTCGCGGCGCGTCTGGAAAAACTGAAAGCCACGGCGCGCTGGCCGCGTTTTCCCGTCGGCATCAATCTCGGCAAATCGAAAGTCACGCCGATCGAGGAAGCGACCGGCGACTACCTCGCGTCATTTGCGCGCTTGCGCGATCTCGGCGACTACTTCGTGCTCAATGTCTCGTCCCCGAATACGCCCGGCCTCCGCACGCTGCAGGATCGCCCCGCGCTCGAGCAGCTTTTCGCCGCCGTGCAGGCCGCAAATTTTTCCGTCTCCACCGCCCGCGGCGGAGCGAAGCCGATGCTCGTGAAAATCGCGCCCGACCTCTCGTGGGAGGCGATTGACGACGTCCTCGCGCTCGTCGAAATGCACCGCCTCGCCGGCATCATCGCGACGAATACGACCATCGATCACACCGCCGTCCCGGAGCGCCGCCGCGAAACCGGCGGACTCAGCGGCGCGCCCGTCCGCGCGCGCTCGACGGAAGTCATCCGCCACATTTGCACGCGGACAAAAGTGCCCGTGATCGGCGTCGGCGGCATCTTCAGTGCGGACGATGCGAAGGAGAAATTCGATGCCGGTGCCGCGCTGATCCAACTTTACACGGGC
>JBBQJR010000068.1:0-11146 GCA_038326125.1 Chthoniobacterales bacterium | reverse complement strand
GAGTCGCGGCGGCGACTGCAGGCACTGCAAAACTGGGGGAATTGGCATGATCCGCATTAGGGCAGAGGCTGTCCCGACTGGCAAAAGGCTTGCCGTGCGGCGATAATCGCTACATCACGCCTCGCCGAGGCAGAGCTCCTTGCCCCACACGCTTGCATCGGCGATGGGCGTGCTCAAACGAAGCTGCGTTTGATGGAGGCCCGGATATCCGCCCCCCTGCCGGACCCTAAATGTCCCTCTCCACCACCCACCGAGCCGCCCACAGGTAGAGAGCCGCCGCATTTTTTAGGCCCAACTTTTCCTTAATCCTTTGACGGTAGCTGTCCACCGTCGTGATCCCGAGGTTGAGCTGTTCGGAGATCTCCCGGGAATTTTTCCCCCGACCAACCAGTTGGAAAACTTCCATCTCACGATCCGACAAGAGATCCATTCCAGAGGGCTCCGAGGGCTTGTCGGCCTGGCCGAGTTTTTCAAGAACCTTTCTAGTCATGTGCTCACTCAGATAGATTCCACCGCCCACCACCTTGCGGATGGCGGAGATTACCTCTGAGGGAGGCTCATGTTTCGAAATATATCCCCTCGCCCCGGCACGCAGAGAACGTTCTGCGTACAGTCCCTCTTCGTGCATCGAAACGATCAGCACCGGGACCGAAAGCCCCCGCTTTTTTAAATCCTTGATGAGTTCCAGCCCGCTGGAGCCTTGGAGGGTAATATCGACAATCGCGGCGTCAGGGACCGAAGTTTCGATGCAGGCCATTGCGGCTTTGATATTATCCACCTCCCCGCAGACGGTCATTCCCAAGTCCTTGTCAATTAACTGAACGAGCATCCCGCGAAAAAGCGGATGATCTTCCACAATCAGAATCTTCTTTGTCTCGGCGGCGGTAGATTCGTTCATGCGAGATGGTGCGTGCTCTTTGGCATAGGGTTTTCAGGTAGTTTGCAAGATACGATCGTTCCGGTCTCACGCGATTTCACTTGAAAAACAGCCCCAACAGCATCGGCGCGGTACTGCATGGACCGCAAGCCAACTCCCTGCGTTCGCCCCTTAATCGGCGCCATGCCGGGGCCGTCATCCGTGATTGAAAGCCGTAACGAACTCTGCAGTCCGTCGAGCGCTATCTTGACACTTTTGGCCGCGCCGTGCTTCAACGCATTATTCACCGCCTCCTGAGCGATGCGGAATAAGTGCATCGCCACTTCCGGGTCTTCCAGTTCCGTCTTTCCCGCTTCAGCAAAAGTAACCGCCAATCCCGTCACTCGTGCAGTGCTCTTGGCTAAATCTTCCAGCGCCACGGCCAATCCGTTCCGATCCATCTGCACCGGAAAGATTCCCCGGGCGAGATCCCTTGTGAGCGAGATAGCCTTTACGGCCATAACACTCAACTCCTCTGCTCTGGCCGTTTCCGACGCCCCGCGTCCCTGCAATTCGTTCGCGAGAAAGACTGCCGAATATCGGATAGCTGCGAGGTGAGGACCGAGACCGTCGTGCAAATCCTGCCCGATTCTTCTCTTCTCCTCCTCGCTCGTGCGAAGGATTTCCTGTTTCAGTTCCTGCGCCTCTTCGAGCGCTTTGATTCGCGCCAAGTCCGTCTCGGCCTGCTTCTTGGCGACAGCTACCGCGACGACAAGCACAGCAAAGTAAAACAAACGGGAGGCGGCGTTGAGCGCAAAAGCCCAGTTGGTGTAGTACGGACTAACTCGAAAATTCGCGGCGCTCCAGACACCCGCGCATATGACCGCAAAAAGGAAGCCGTACCGGCGGCCCATCTTTCGAACCACAAGCGCGATCGGAAAGGCATAAAAAATGAAAAAGCTCCACTCCCATCCGGTCACAAAGTCGAGTTCCCCAATCACCGTGATCGATACTAACGCCTCCACAAAAACCAGCCAGCGCGGCTGTTTCTCAACGGACATCAAAAATGACATTTTGGAAAATTGGAATGTTTTTACCAAATCACAAGCGGAAGCTGATTTCAACACACTCGAGACTGCTAGGTTTACGACGTAAAATGCATCCGTCCGCCGGACTGGTGCGGAGCGTCCTCATGGTCGACAAAGAGAAAATGGCGTGCCGCACTGACCGCCGCCGTTTGTGATCTAAGGAGGAGGATTTGCCTGGCAGCAGGTCGATTGATGGAAGTCCCGCGTGCTCGCATGTGGCGCGCAGTGGTGATCTCAGCAGCGATGAAATCCGCAGGTCCACCGATCCACAGTTTCCGCCGGCGTGGAAGGCTCACCTCGGGGGTGTGCGCATCGACAAGATTTCCACGGCGCGCTGGAAGGCCTGCGCCTCGTTGTTCTGGGTGCGCTGCTTCTTGCTGCGTGGAATTCTTCGCGAGGTATTCGTCGGCGAATCCGCCAAACTTCGGCCGATGTCCCGTTGTCGGCACGGCACCCGCGCGCCGCTCGGTACGCACCCGCTCCAGCTCAGCCTGCGCCTGCTTGAGATTGTCCGCTTTCAAGGCGATGCGGCGCGGCGAGGTGCGCCCGTTGCCGAGATCCACGCGAAGCTGCGCATCATAACGCTCGCGGCGCTGTCAGAGGTCGGGGATTTTACGCTTGCGTGGATCGCGAACAGCTTGGAAGGTGGGCGGGTGATTCAGCATTTGTGCTTCACCGCCTGTGCTGCTTTTGATTTCGTTGCGTTTCCCGCCGTTACAGGAGCACAAAATGTCGTCCAGATGCAAGTTTCACCCCGCAGCGGATTCGGTTCTTGCATAGCAAATTCCTTATCCGCTGCGACTTAAAATTTTTCCTGCCTCATGGTGTAACGGTAGCACAGCAGACTCTGAATCTGCTTGTCTAGGTTCAAATCCTAGTGAGGCAACCATTGTGGAAGAGGAACGCCGAACGCCCCCAGGGGAATGCCCAACTTCGAAACAGGTCGGCTCCGCTCGACGAATCGTCGTTGCGGATGAAAGATTCCGCGACCCATTTTTTGCCCGATGCCCGCCGACACCGCCGTCCTCCTCGTCTATTGCCCGGACCAGCCGGGACTCGTCCATGCGGTCACTCATTTCATCTTCGAGCACCGCGGCAACATCCTCGATCTCGAACAGCACATTGACCACGAGGACGACGTATTTTTCATGCGCATCGAGTGGTCGCTGGAAAAATTCACGCTCGCGAAAACCGAGATCGCCGCGCATCTCGCGCGCCTCGCCGAGAGTCGGCTGATGTGGTGGCGGCTGCAATTTTCCGGCGAGCGGAAAAGGCTCGCGCTTTTCGTCTCGAAGGAAAGCCATTGCCTCTACGACCTGCTCTCGCGCCACGAAGCTGGCGAACTGCCCGCGGAGGTCGCGCTCGTCGTGAGCAATCACGAGACGCTGCGGTCCGCGGCAGAGCGGTTCGGAATTCCGTTTCACCATTTCGCGATGGCGCAGGAGACGCGCGGCGCGCAGGAGGAAAAGCAGATCGCGCTGCTCTCCGAACATCGTGTGGATACCGTCGTGCTCGCGCGCTACATGCAGATCATCGGCCGCCCGATGATCGAGGCTTTTCCCCATCGCATCCTGAACATCCACCACTCGTTCCTGCCGGCGTTCGTCGGCGCAAAGCCGTATCATCAGGCATACGATCGCGGCGTGAAAATCATCGGCGCGACGAGCCACTACGTCACCGAGGATTTGGACGAGGGGCCGATTATTCATCAGGACGTGATGGCCGTCTCGCACGAGGACAGCGTGGCCGATCTCGTGCGGCTCGGCCGCGACTTGGAAAAAACCGTGCTCTCGAATGCGCTCCGCTGGCATGTGCTGAACAAGGTGCTCGTCTATCGCAACAAGACCGTCGTCTTTTCGTGAACGCCGCGCGCGGCAGAGAGTTCCAGAAACGGAAACGCACCGCGCCGACCGTCTGCGGAACCGTGTTGACGCCTTCTAATGGACGGCGCGCCTCAAGACTTTTGAGATCGTCGCACCGATGAAACTTTTTCCCTTTTCCCTCCTCGCTCTCACCTTCGTCCTTCCGCCCGGCGCGCGCGCGAATGCCGCGACAAAAGCGGGCGACGGCACGCCAGCGGTGACGGCATTTTTGGAAAAGCACTGCACGAATTGCCACGACGCGACGGAGAAAAAGGGCGGCCTGGATCTGGAGGCGCTGCCGGTGAAATTCGACACGGAGAAAGATCGCGCGGAGTGGGTGAAAGTGTTCGACCGCGTGCTGGCGAATGAAATGCCGCCGCCGAAAAAGGCGCGCCCCGAGGCGGCGGCAAAACGCGCGATGTTGGAGACCGTCGGCGGCGCGATCGTGAAGGTCGAGCGGGCGCAGCAGATCGCGGACGGGCGGGTGCCGCTGCGGCGGCTGAACCGCGTGGAATTCGAGCGCACCGTGCAGGACTTGCTCGGCGTGGAGACGCCGCTGCGGCACATTTTGCCGACGGATACGCCGCTGCACGGCTTTGACACGGTGGCTGAGGGGCTGCGCATTTCGCAGTTGCACATCGAGAAATATCTCGAGGCGGTGGATGCGGCGATTCCGGAGGCGCTCGACTTCCGCCCGCCCGCGGACAAGGAGCCGAAGCGCTATTTTTATAAGGACGAACAGGGCGTGAAGCGAGTGCTGGAAATCGCGGACGGCGCGCCGGATCCGAAGAATCAAAACAAGATTCATCACCAGACGCTGAAGGCGTTGCCGGACGCGATCGTGTGGTTCAACGCGGGCTATCCGCAGGCGGACCTGAAGCAATTTTCCGTGAAGCAGCCGGGGCGCTACCGCATCCGCATCTCGGCGTACGGGCATCAGACCGGCGGGCGCGATCTGATGATGCGCGTGTACACGGATAACTATCGCACACGTCGCCCGCTTGGATTTTTCGATCTCCCGCCGGACCAGCCGCGCGTGGTCGAGCTGAATGTCACGCTGAACTCCGGTGAGTTTTTGCGCATCGAGCCGAACGGCGTCGGCACGGACGCGCAGGGCAAAAATGTGTCCAATGTCGGCGCGCCGACTTACACAGGACCGGGTCTCGCGCTGCAATGGACCGAGGTCGAGGGGCCGCTCGCGGAGAGCTGGCCGACGCCGGGGACGAAGCGGATTTTCGGCGACATCCCGCTCGTGGAAGTGCCGCCGAACAAGCAGACGTGGCGGCGAAATCACAAGGTGCCCTTCGCGCTGAAACCCGAGAATCCGAAAGACGCGGCGCAAAAGGTGATCGAGCGTTTTGCGCAGCGCGCGTTCCGGCGTCCCCTGGAAAAGGGCGAGGCGGAGCCGTTCGTGAAACTCGTGACGGATGCGCTCGACGCGGGCAAGCCGTTCGAGGATGCGATCGAAGTCGGGCTGCGCGCGGTGCTCACTGCGCCGCAATTTTTGATCCTCGAGGAAAAGCCCGGCAAGCTCGACGACTACGCGCTCGCGTCGCGGCTTTCGTATTTCCTGTGGAGCACGATGCCAGACGACGAACTGCTCGCTCTCGCCGCCGCGAAAAAACTCGCGCAGCCCGCGACGTTGCGCGCGCAGGTGGACCGGATGCTCGCGAGCCCGAAGGCGCATGCGTTCGTGGAAAATTTCACCGGTCAGTGGCTCGACCTGCGGAACATTGATGCCACCACGCCGGACCGGAAGCTGTACCCGGAGTTCGACGAAGTGCTGCAATTCTCGATGGTCGGCGAGACCGAGGCGTTCTTCACCGAGATGCTCGCGCACAATGAGAGCACCGCGAATTTCATCCACTCCGACTGGCTCATGCTGAACCGCCCGCTCGCCGAGCATTACGGCATCGAGTCGGTGAAGGGCGAAAATTTTCAGCGCGTGAAAGTGCCCGCGGATTCGCCGCGCGGCGGGCTGCTCACACAGGCGGCGATTTTGAAAGTGACCGCAAACGGCACGACCACTTCGCCGGTGATCCGCGGCGCGTGGGTGATGAAACGCCTGCTCGGCACGCCGCCACCGCCGCAGCCCGCCGACGTGGGTTCCATCGAGCCCGACACGCGCGGAGCCTCGACGATCCGCGAGCAGCTCGCGAAGCATCGCAGCGTGGAATCGTGCGCCGGGTGCCATCGCAATATCGATCCTCCGGGTTTCGCACTGGAGAGCTTCGACGTCATCGGCGGCTGGCGCGACCGCTATCGCTCGCAGGAAAAAGGCGACAGCCCGAAGAAGAAACTCAACGGCCGCAACGTGTGGGAATACAAGCTCGGCCTGCCCGTGGACGCGACCGGCGAACTCCCCGACGGCCGCAAATTTCACGACATGGCGGACTTCAAAAAACTGCTGCTCGAACAGCGCGATCAGGTGCTGAAAAACGTGACGGAAAAACTGCTCATCTACTCGACCGGCGCACCCATCCGCTTCGCCGACCGCACCGAAGTCGCGCGCCTCACCGCGAGCGTGAAGGCGAAAGGCAGTGGACTGCGCACGCTCGTGCATGAGGTTGTCGAAAGCCCGTTGTTTCTGTGCAAATGAGCGAGGCTGTTGCCAAAGAGGGGGAGACAAGGCGAGGGGGAGAGGGGGCGAAGCGGAAGCCGCGCGTTTTGCGACATACCGATCTGGACGTGTACCGGCGCGCGTTTGCGGTGGCGATGCAGGTGTTTGAAATCACGAAATCGTTTCCCGCGGACGAGCGCTATTCGCTCACGGATCAAATCCGGCCTTCGTCCCGCTCGGTGTGCGCAAACACTGCGGAAGCTTGGCGGAAACGGCGATACGAGGCCGCGTTCGTCAGCAAGCTTTCCGACGCGGAAGCCGAGACTTCTGAGACGCAGGTATGGCTGCAATTTTGCGTCGAATGCAATATCTCGACCGCGCTCTCGCGAAAGACCTCTACGCAGAATACGATGCCGTCACCGCAATGCTCGTCCACAGGATCAATCACTCAACCGACTGGACCATCCGATGAAACCTCGCCTCTCCTCCTCTCCCCCTCACCTTGTCTCCCCCTCGATTTCACGCCGCGCCTTTCTCCGCGGTGCGGGCGTCGCGCTCGCCCTCCCGTACCTCGACGCGATGCGGCCGCGTGCCTTTGCCGCCGAGGCCGCTGCACCGCGCAGGATGGTTGCAATCTGCACGTCGCTCGGCATCTACACGCCGAGTCTTTTTCCGAAGGAAAGCGGACGCGACTACACGCTCACACCGTATCTCGAACAGCTCAAGGATCACCGCGGCGACTTCACGGTTTTCTCCGGCGTCTCGCATCCTGATCAGGCGGGCGCGGACGGCCACACCTCAGAAATGACGTGGCTCACTTCCGCAAAACATCCGGGCCTCGGCGGCTTCCGCAATACGATCTCGCTCGATCAATTCATCGCGGAGAAAATCGGCATCCAGACGCGCTACCCGTCGCTCGTGCTCGGCACGAACAACACCAGCCAGAGCTACACGCGCAGCGGTGTGATGCTGCCCGCCGACTCGAAACCGTCGCAGGTTTTTGCGAAGCTTTTCCTCGAAGGCACGAAGGACGCCGTCGCCGCGCAAATGCAAAAACTGCGCGAGGGCCGCAGCATCATGGACACCGTGCAGGGGCAGGCGAAGCGCTTCGCGGGCCGGGTCGGCGCGGCGGATCGCGAGAAGCTCGACGAGTATTTCACCTCGATCCGCGAGATGGAGCAGCGCCTCGTGCTCTCCGAAGAATGGGCGCGCAAGCCGAAGCCGAAAGTGGACGTCGCGCCGCCCGCCGACATCACCGATGAAAAGGATTTCATCGGTCGGATGAAGCTGCTTTTTGAACTCGTCCCGCTCGCGCTGCAGACGGATTCCACGCGCGCGATCACCATTCTCGTGCAGGGCCGCGGCGACGTGCCGCTCGTGGACGGCGTGACGATGGCGCACCACGAGCTTTCGCATCACGGCCAGGACCCGGAAAAAATCCGGCAGCTCGAGTGCATCGAGAAGGCGGAAATCCACGCGCTCGGCGGACTCATCGCCGCGCTGAAGGCGAAAAAGGAAGGCGGCGGCGCGCTGCTTGACCACACGATGGTGCTCTTCGGCAGCAACCTCGGAAACGCGAATGCGCACGACACGAAAAACCTGCCGCTCCTGCTCGCCGGCGGCGGCTTCCAGCACGGCCAGCACCTCGCCCTCGACCCGAAAAACAACACGCCGCTGTGCAATCTTTTCGTGCAAATGCTCCAGCGCATGAATCTGGAAACGGACACCTTTGGCTCCAGCACGAAGACCAGCTTGCCGGGGCTCGTGTAACGCCGCGCGCGGCGAAGGTGGCGGCAGGACGCATGAAGGCCGAAGCCTCCGATCCGCACAAATGCACGGAGGACTTTGCGCTGAGCGAAAACGGAACCTTCATCCGTTCATTTCGTCGCGCCCCGTCCTGCGGCTGCCTTGATGGAGGTGTCGTCGTCTGACACGAGTGGAAAAACGGGGGTGTTGCGATGGACGCTGTGCAAGAGGGCGTTGGTCACGATTTGGCACAACCCGACACTGCCTGCCACAAACCCCAAGATGGTTGGCCGACTAGGATTCGAACCTAGACTAGGGGAGTCAAAGTCCCCTGTGCTACCTTTACACCATCGGCCAGTGTTGCGCGTGGACGCGAAAAAATGAGGGCGGGAAAATACCGGGCGCGCTCCGTGGAGCAAACGCATTCTACACCTGCGGCGTGCGGCGCTTGAGCGTGATGCGCTTGATCCGCGCGTCGTCCTGCGGGCTCCACGTCATCACGTCCGGGTCGTCCTTGAAGGCGTTGTGGATGACGCGGCGCTGGTAGCTGTTCATCGGCTCGAGCTGGTATGCGCGACCGCTGGTGCGCACCACATCGGCGATTTGCCGAATGCGATGCACGAGCGTGTCGTCCTGCATTTCGCGCCAGTGCTCGATGTCCACGACCACGCGCGGGGCGTCCTTGTCCTGCGTCTGCATCATGCGGTTCAGGAGAAACTGGATGTCTTCGAGCAGTTCGCCGCGGCGGCCGAGGAGCCGGTCACGCTCGGGCGAATAGACCTGCAGCGTGAGCCCCTTGTCATTCGGGAATTCCTTGATCTCGAATGAGAAATCCAAATGGCCGAGCATCGTGTCGAGCAGTTCCTTGGGATTCGCATTCATGATGGGTGGGCCGGGGTTTTATGCGGAAGTGGGGACGAGCGTCACCGCGTTCTGCCGCTTCGTGATCTGCAATTGCACGATGGAAATCAAGTTCTGGATCGTCCAGTAGAGCGCGAGCGCGGAGGCGAAATTGTAGCACATGAAAATGAAGATGAGCGGCATGAACATCATCATTTTCCGCTGCGCGGGATCGCCGCTCTGCGGGGAAAGTTTCATCTGCACGAGCATCGTCACCGCCATGAGCAGCGGGAGCGGATTGATGGCGAAGCCCGCGAGGTGCGCGACCGTGTCGGGCTGCGAGAGATCCTTCACCCACCAGAATCCGTGGTGGCGCAGTTCCACGGCTTTTCCGAGCATGCTGTAAAAGCCAATGAAGATTGGCACCTGAATGAAAATCGGCCAGCAGCCGCTCAGCGGATTGACGCCCGCCTTTTTCCAGACCTTGCCCATCTCCTGCTGAAATTTCACCGGCTCCTCTTTGTACTTGTCCTGCAATCGCTTCATCTCGGGCTGAAGCGCGGACATCTTCTTCATGTTTTTGTTCGCCTTGTTTTGCAGCGGCCAGAGCAGCCCCTTCACGCAGATCGTGAGCAGCACGATGGCGAGCGCGTAGCTGCCGGTCAGCGCGTAGAGTCCGTTCATCGAGTTCAGCAGCAGCTTGCTGAACGGACCCGTCGGAATGACTCCGAGGAACGCCTGGTAGTCGAGGATGTCCTTCTCACTGTCGTTCAGCAGGCGCAGTCGGCGGTACTCGCGCGGACCGGAGAAAATGCGGAGATGTTTCGTGGCGGAGTCGCCCTTGTTCAGCGCAAAGCCTGGCATCGCGATGGCTCCGTCCACTTTGAAAATCCCCGCCTTCGAGCCGTCGAGCGTGTGGCCGGATTCGCGCCACGCTTCGGGCGTGATCGCCGTGCGCTTGGCCCACACGCCGATGCCGAGATTTTTCAGCAAGTCCTGCGAGTTGCCCTCGTTGAAACCGAGGATGGTCACCATCGTCGTGAAGTATTGGTTCGTCACCGCGCTCCAGCGGATGAGGTCGCCGCTCTGCCGGAAAATGGGCCGCTCGGGATGGCTCCACGCGAGCATTCCGCCCGCGGAAAACCAGTCCACATTTTGGAAGTTGTTCGTGCCGTCGCGCCACCAGTCGAAACCCTGATACATCCGCGTCTCCGCGGCATTCACCGGCGCGGCGCTGCCCGTGTGGACGAAAAGCGAAGGCACCATCATCGCCTGCTCGCCGACGTTCGTGAACGTCACGTCGAGACCGATCACGTATTCCGCGCTCAGCGATTTGTCGCGCGGCAGCACGAACGTCTTCGTGATTTTTATTTTCCGCGCCTCGTCGGTGCGCTCGAAAGTCACGAGCTTCTCCGTCTCGTTCACGGTCATTTTCCACGGCATCTTCGCCAACGCCTCGTTGTCCGGGTCTTCCGTCATCGCGCCGATCGGGATCGTGCCGAATTCATTAATGATGACCTGCGTGCCCTTCGTCTTGTCCTTGAAATGCTCGAGCAGAGTCCCGCGCCGGATGCCCCCGCCCTGCGACGTAAAATCGTACTCCACCGTGCCCGGCACGCTCGTGAGCGTCTTGCGCTGCTCAGGCTCGGAAACCGGGGAAACCGGCGCAGTTTCCGCAGGCTTCACGCCGGGCGGAACATTTTGCGGTGCAGTTGCGATGGCCGCCGGCGCTGGCTCGGCGGTTTTTTGCCGCGCTTTTTCCTCGTCCTGCAGCTTGTGGAACTCCTCGATGGCGCGCCGGTTTTTTTCCGCGCGCGGCGCGTAGTAGCCGAAGTGCCAGCCGAGCATGACGCCCGCGGTGATGAGGATGGTGAGCAGTGCTTTTCGGTCCATAGGTCAGCGGGAAATTTTCGGCGATTCGTTCGGGGAGCGCGGCACCGGGGGGACAGGATCGTAGCCGGAGTCGCACCACGGATGGCACCGGCAGATGCGCCCGATGCCGAGACGCGCACCGCGGAAAACGCCGTGCTTTTCCACCGCCTCCGCAAAATACGCCGAGCAGCTCGGCTCGATCCGGCAGCCGCCGCCCGGCCCCGCGATCCAGTGCAGCAGCGGCGACAGCGCGAACTTGTAAATGCGATGCAAAATGCGCGTGAGAAATTTCATCGTAAAAAAGCGGGGTTAAACCGCAGAT
>JBBQJR010000067.1:0-11259 GCA_038326125.1 Chthoniobacterales bacterium | reverse complement strand
GTGACACCCACAGACGGCAGGCCCGTGATCGATTGGCCCGATAAGGATAAAGCGTTTCTTGACGTGGCAAAGCAGATCCGCGCCGCCCTTCCGAAAATCAAGGCACTTCCGACGATGCCCGTTTCGGGCCGTCCTGCGCCTGCAATCAGCAGCCTTCCGCGTTCGAGCAATCTTCGGATGCGCCAGGAATTCACCGAGGCCGACCGGGACCGCTTTCTCGACGAGTCCTTCCATTTCATCTCGCGGTTCTTCGAAGGCTCGCTCGCCGAATTGCAGCAGCGCAATGAAGGCATCGAAACCCGCTTCATCCCCAGTGAGGCCCGCGCCTTCGGAGCCGTCATTTATCGAAATGGCAAAGCCGTAGCCCGTTGCGGTGTCCGCCACGGGGGCGCGCGAGGCTACATGAGCGGTATCGCCTTCTCCCACGATGAGAATGCTCCGACGAACTCTTTCAATGAATGCCTGAGCGTGGGCGTGGGCGAACAGTCGCTCTTCCTCAAACCGATGGGGATGACGATGGGGAGGGCTGGCGGCGGAGTGAACGGCGGATCCCAACTCACCGCCGAGGGCGCGGCAGAATTCCTCTGGTCGCTTTTGATTGAACCTCTGCAGCGCTGATTTCTAAGTGGCTATGGAGTCTGCCGTGGAGCAACGCCTTCAGGCCATTGAGCTTTTATGGGACTTGGTTTCCCGGCTGGGCGACGCCGTGGCCTCTCCCGCCTGGCACGGCGAAATTCTCTCCGCCCGACGCGCCAACGTGGAGGCGGGCGAGGGGCAGTTTCTCTCCCTTGCGGAAGTGCGCGAACGCCTGAAGCCCGCTTTGTGAAAACGGTCGCTGTTCTGGCCGACGCCGCGCGACTTGGAACTCGGCCGGGATTTCTAAGATGCCCAAGCACTCGGGATCGGCGATAACTTCGCGGATTCGCTCCTGTCCGACTTGGAAAGCCTGCGCCTCTTCCACGGCATTCATTCCCGGCACTTCGGCTTCCATCGGATGCTGGCAAGCCGCTTCCCTTTTGGAATTTATGACGATGAGACAGCGAGTGAAGTCCGGGTGTTTGCGGTTCTGGATTTACGCCGCGATTCGCTTTGGCTTCGCCGGGAATTGGCCGGGCGTTGAGCAAGCAAAATTGTCGCTGCCACACGCCGGACGTTCTGCTCAACTGGTGCATGACTGAACACCACGATGTCCGCTGGCACCAGCGCTTGCAAAGTTTTCGCAAGGCCTTTTCCCGCCTGGCGGAGGCCGTGGAGCTGGCCGAGAAACGCAAACTTTCCCGGCTGGAGAAGCAGGGGTTGATTCAGGCTTTCGAGTTTACCCACGAACTGGCGTGGAACGTCCTCAAAGACTATCTGGAGGCGCAGGGCGTGCAGGACGTGGTGGGTTCCAGAGGGGCGACGCGAGAGGCTTTCAAGAATGGCCTCATCGTCGAGGGCGAAGTGTGGATGGAGATGATCAAGAGCCGCAACCAGACGACTCACACCTACAACGAGGCGACAGCGAACGAAATCACGGAGGCCATCCTGGCGCGGTATCACGCGGAGTTTAAGAAATTCCAGACGCGCTTTACCGCGCTGGCGGAGTCCGGCGCATGAGTGAAAGGCACGGGCTGAAGGAGCGGACGGTGGCGCAGATCCAAGGTGTGCTCGCGCATTTCCCGCAGGTCGATAAAGCGGTGCTTTTTGGTTCGCGAGCCAAAGGGGTGCAAAAGCCCGGATCGGATATCGATCTGGCGCTCTACGGGGAGAACCTCGATTGGCGCATCCTCGGCCGCATCGAAGACGCGCTGGATGACCTGTTGCTGCCCTACACCTTTAGCCTGCTCCATCACCACGGGGGGACGGACCCCGAGGTGGCAGGGCACATCAAGAGGGTAGGGCTTCCATTCTACCGTCGTGCGGGGGAAGAGGGCAGCGGCTCTGCGTCCGTCCACCAGGCCAAATCGCGTGCCGGGCGACTCCGCGACGGTGCCAGCGGATCCCTCTGAAAGCTGACCTTTCGCCTGCAGCCAAATCCAGAGTCGCGAGCAGTTCCAGCACGCTCAGGCGGTGTTTCTCATCACTCGTGCTCCCCCAGTTTTTCTCGGATCCACTCCGGCTCCCGGCGCAGGTCCATGACGGCTCAGGCGACCGCTTCGACAGAGGACGAGAGGTAGAAAATGCCGTAGGGAAATACACGGCTCAGCAGGCGGTGGTAATCGCGGTAAACGACGCGATGGATTCCGGCGCTGATGCGCAATCCCTCGATGTCGCCGCGCAGGCAGTTGGCGAAGTAATCTCCCAGACCTTCCTGCTGGGCTTCGTAGAAAAGGAAGCCCTCGTTGAGATCGCGGAGTGCCTCGTCGAGATGGAAATCCGAATCATGCCCGCCCGATCGAAGCCTTGACCGCATCCCAATCGTGCAGCCGGGAATCTCCACTCTCGACGGCGGCACGTCTGCGATTCAGGAGCGCCTTCTGACTCTCGGTCAAATCCATTCGATCGAAGCGCTCACGGAGTTCCTGCCAGAGCGCATCCATGAGCTGGAATTTCTCGGCCAGTGGAAGAGTCCTGAGGTCGTCTGTGGTCATGGCCGCAGCGTAGCCGTGCCGACGGACGATCACCACCATCAAATCGCGCTGAATCGTCCTTTTGTTCACGCCGGCTCCGCCCTAGAAAGACCTGAATCTCCCGAACGCCATGGCATCCATCCCCTCCGTCTCCGTCACCTATGCGCAGGATGGCAGTTCCACCCGTGCGAATGCGCTGGGCATGCGCCCGATGCAGGAGCGCTGCTACCAAAAGCGCGGCGAGCAGTATCTGCTCATTAAATCACCCCCGGCTTCCGGCAAGAGCCGTGCGCTGATGTTCATCGCGCTGGACAAGCTGGCAAATCAGAAGCTCAAGCAGGCCATCGTCGTGATGCCGGAGCGTTCCATCGGTGCGAGCTTTCACGATGAAGCGCTGACCCAGTTTGGATTCTGAGCGGACTGGAAGGTGGAGCCAAAGTGGAATCTCTGCGACGCGCCGGGCACGGACGGCGGCAAGGTGGAAGCAGTGAAGAAGTTTCTGGAGAGTGGGGACCAGGTGCTCGTCTGCACTCACGCGACGTTCCGCTTTGCCGTGGAGAAGTTCGGCGTAGAAGTCTTCGACGACCGCCTGATCGCCGTGGATGAGTTTCACCACATCTCCGCCAACCCGGACAACCGGTTGGGCGATCATGTCCGCCAGTTCATGGGCCGAGAGAAGACGCACATCGTCGCCATGACCGGCTCCTACTTCCGCGGCGATGCCGAAAACGTGCTGCACCCGGATGACGAGTCGAAATTCGATAGCGTAAAATACACCTGCTACGAGCAGCTCAACGGCTACCAATACCTCAAGCAGCTCGACATCGGATATTACTTCTACACGGGACCTTACACGGACCAAATCTTGGAGGTGCTCGACCCGGCCCAAAAGACCATCCTCCACATTCCAAACGTCAATGCGCGCGAGAGCCTCGGAGACAAAATCAAGGAAGTGGAGCACATCATCGAGGAACTCGGCGAATGGCAGGGCGCTGACCCGAAGACCGGATTTCAACTCGTGAAGACCGCGGATGGGACGATCCTCAAGATTGCTGATTTGGTGGACGACGACCCGGCGAAGCGGGAGAAGGTCTCCGCCGCTCTGAGAGACTCCACGCAGAAGGAGAACCGCGACCATGTGGACATCATCATCGCTCTCGGTATGGCGAAGGAAGGCTTTGACTGGATCTGGTGCGAACACGCGCTGACGGCCGGCTACCGCTCCAGCCTCACGGAGATCGTGCAGATCATCGGCCGCGCCACGCGCGACGCGCCGGGAAAGACACGGGCGCGTTTCACCAATCTCATCGCCGAGCCGGATGCCTCCGCCGAGGCCGTCACCGAAGCCGTCAACGACACGCTCAAGGCAATCGCCGCCAGTCTCCTGATGGAGCAGGTGCTGGCGCCACGTTTCGAATTCAAACCCAATTACCCCCAGAACGAAGCAACGCCGGGCTTTGACTACGGGCCGGGAGGATACGACCCGGAAAAGACGAATATCGGCGTCAATCCGACGACCGGCCCTGGTGGCCTGGAGTAACGGGATGGTGACGTTCGCGGCCTTTACGCAGAGCGTGACGCAGGGCGACGAGACGAAGATCCTGAGCACGGGATTCGAGGTCCGCCGGGCGGCGACCCCGGTGGCACCGCCCGCGGCCCCCGGCCCGCTGATGGTGAAGCTGAACGGTTCACCGGGGGTGACGAAGCTGAGCTGGGCGACCATGGCCGACGCGAAGTCCTTCCTCGTGGAACAGTGCGCCGCGCCGATCACGGACGCCGGCTGGGCGCAGGTGGATACGCCGACGAAGGCCTCGTGCGAACTCGACGGGGCCGAGCCGGGCAAGGAGTATTGGGATCGCGTGGCCGCGGTGAACAGTGCGGGCGTGGGCCCGTGGAGCGGGGCGGCGAGCCGCCCGGTGAGGTAGCAAGGAGCCTTCGGCCTCCTCCGCAGCGGGTGGAGGTGGGAACCCAGGCTTCCAGCCTGTGCGGACGGCGGGCTTCCAGCCTGCCGGGCGCCCTGCAGGCTGGAAGCCCACCGTCCGCACAGGCAGTGATGCCTGTGTTCCGCGCGGCCACGGCATTCCTTAAAACACTCCAGAGACTGGTGCCCGTCTTCTCGTCCTTGTTCTTGTTCTTGTTCTTGTTCTTGCCTTGGTCTTCGATACCAATCGCATACTATGACCGAGGACGAGGACGAGGACGAGAACGACGGAGACAAAGATAAGTCCCACCTTTGCCCCAGTCGCACCACTTCTCCCTTCCCAACCTATTCCTATCTTATGACTAGCCGCCGCTCCTTGGTTGTTCCACGTCCTGCCAGTGCCCCATTGGCCACCGGGAAGTACTTACCCGCCATCGCTCATCACCGCCTGCTTCGTCCGGGCATGCCTTTCAATCCCGCTCTCCCGCTCGATGGTTCGCTCATGGAAGCGGGCGAGATGCGCTCGCAATTCAACGCGCTCAAGACGTTGATTGATAACGTGCCCGCCGGACCTCCCGGTTCACAGGGGCCGCAAGGTCCTGAAGGTCCGCAGGGTCCGCAAGGCGCGTGGGGCGCTGCGGGACCGCAGGGAGAAGCGGGGCCGCAGGGGAGACCGGGCCCGAAGGCGCGCAGGGATCGCCGGGCGAACCAGGATCGCAGGGGTCGCAAGGCGACGCGGGACCGCAAGGGCCGCAAGGTGGTCAGGGGGATCCCGGACCGCAAGGCCGCAAGGCGAACCGGGCGCGCAAGGTCCGCCGTTTGCGAATGCGATGGTAGAGGGGGTCACGACGCTCAATCCGGGCGAACCCGCGACGGTGAGCGTGAGCTTTGACGGCAGCAATGTGCGGTTCACCTTCGGCATCCCGCGCGGCGCTGACGGTGCGACGGGCGGGCAAGGACCGCAGGGTGACGCGGGGCCGCAGGGCGTTCCCGGGCCGCAGGGGCCGGAAGGACCGCCGGAGCCGGTGAATGAGGGGCAGCTCGACGCCGCCCTCGCCAACCACCGCGACCGATCCCGCGGGCATCGCGCCGTATGCCGGGAGTTTCAGCGACCCGCCCACGCAGGCGGAGATGCAGTCCTTTGCCGCCTATGTGGAAAGCCTGCGCGCGGCACTGGAGCGGGAGGCGAGCTCAGCATCCGAGCAAAGATGCGCGCGCGTGGCCTCCCGCTCTCCCGCTATGAGGATGGACCGAAAGTCGGCGTTAAGAGGTTTTGAACTGCAGAGGAACGCGGAGGAACGCAGATGATGGCAAAAAATCTGCGTTCATTTGCATTCATCTGCGGTTTGCCTACGGCACCCGCACACTTTCGGGACATCCTGTAAGGGAAGCAGGCGCGGGGGGATTTTCACGCCGCGGGGTGGACAGGGCGCGGCGGCGGGTGATAGTTCACGAACGTGCTTTTCGCGTCTTTGCGCCGGACCCATCACCCATGAGCAGCCCTGCCGATCCGGAGCCCGCCGCCATGCCCATGCGCGCACGCCTGCTCTCGCCGTTCCGGGCGGCGGGGCGCGCCTTTTCCCGCGGCTGGCGCCGGATGTCGGGGCGGGCGCGGCCGGTGGAGGATGCCGGTCTCTTCCCGCTCGTGATTCAGGTGCTGGCGGGCTTTTCCAAAAATGACGGCGAACTCGTGGAGGAGGAAGTGGACACGGTGCTCGGGCTGCTGCGGCACGGCTTTCCCGGCGGCATTTACGAGGACCTGCGGCGACAGTTTCGCGAGGCGCTCGGGCAGCAGCAGGATCTGAATGCCATCGGCGACCGGCTCACGCGGATGCTCACGCCGGAGCAGAAGATCATCCTCGGCGTGCAGATCTACGACATCATCGCGCGCTCGGACAAAAACCATCAGCAGATGCCGGCATTCTACGGCTTCATGGAGCGGGTCGGGATGGCGGCGCAGGCGATCGAAATCGTGCATCAGTTGCAGGCCGGGGAAAAAGCGGATCAGGCCGTGGCGCAGAGCGGCGAACTCCCGCTGGAAGTGCTCACCTTCGGCCGCGATGCGCAGGCGGATGTGTGGCTGAAAAGTCTGCACCCCGGCGAACTGCTGATCGCGTTTCGCTACCACACTCTGCTGCTGCTGAAAAATGCGAGCCAGCGTCCGGTGTATGTCCGCGGGCGGCCGCTCACGCCGGGGACTTTCTCGCGCATTTTCTCCGGTCAGCGCGTGCTGCTGGACGAGCAGGTGCTCACGTATGAGGACATCGTTTCCTTTTTCAACGCGAAGAAGGGCGTGCTCATCACGCATGTGTATGTCGAGATCAACGATGACGACGAAGTGGAACTCTCGCGCGTCCGCACGCGGAACAGTGCGCTCGAAGTGCGCTTCGGCCTGAAGGTGCAGGTGCGCGCGCTCAAGGGCGTGGATGCGCGGCTGAACGGCATCGCGCTGCGCGCGGGAACGATGCTGAACGCGACGCAGGAAGACCGGATCATTTTTCGCAACGAGGCCGAACTTTCACTCACGGAACTGCGGCGCAAGGCGCGCGCGCTCGGCGTGCGCTTTCATCTCAAAAGCTATAAGAACACCTACCGCGTCTCGAGTAATCCGGGGCTGCTCGAGATGGACGACATCCTGCTCTCGCCCGGCGCGGCGGGGGAGATTTTGCTCAAGGTCGAGTGCGACTACGACAACAAGATCGGTCGGCTCGACGTGATCGCGGCGGCCCGGCCCATCAGCGTCGGCGACCGCGTCGTACCCGCGGGCGGAAGCTGCGAGCTGAAGGACGGGGATTTCATCCGCATTGATTCCGGCCAGGGGCTGCGGTGCGATTTCAGCGAGCGCATCATCGAGGAGGAACGGAACATCGTCTCGTCGCTCGAACTGCGCGATGTGACGTGTCTTTTCGGCGACAATGTCACGGGGCTGGACGGGATCAATTTCAACCTCACGCGCGGCGACATCGTGTGCGTGATGGGCGGCAGCGGCTCGGGAAAAACGACGCTCCTTCGCGCACTCGCGGGCCGCCTCCCGCCCTCGCGCGGGAAGATTTTTCTCAATCACCTCGACCTCTACGACAACCTCGAAAAGTTCAAACGCTTCATCGCCTTCATCCCGCAGGACGATGCGTTCGACGACCATCTCACCGTTCAGGAAAACCTGAACTACGCCGCGGCGATCCGCTCGCCGCATCTCGGCAAGGGCGACCGCCGGCGCCGCGTGGACAGCCGGCTCGTCGAGCTCGGGCTGAGCGAGCGGCGCGATGTCATCGTCGGCTCGGTGGAAAAAAAGACGCTCTCCGGCGGCGAGCGCAAGCGGCTGAACATCGGCCTCGACATGATCAGCTCGGCGGACATTTTTTTGTTCGACGAACCGACGAGCGGACTCAGCTCGAAGGACAGCGAGCACGTCATCGAAATCATCCGCGGGATTTCGCACAACAAGATTGTGCTCGTGGTCATTCATCAGCCGAGCGCGCGACTTTTCCACATGTTCAACAAGGCGGTGCTCCTCGACCGCGGCGGCAAGCTTGTCTTCTCCGGCTCGCCGGATGAAATGATGCGCTACTTCACCGAGGCCGCGGTGGAGGAAAATGTGAGCGCGCACGGCGTGAAGAGCGAAAGCGGCAGCCCGGAGTTCTGCTTCGACATCCTCGAGACTCCGCTGCACGACCTGAGCGGCGACGTGATTTTCGAGGAGAACGCCAATGGCCAGCTTCTCCCCGCGCGCCGGTTCTCACCAGACTTCTGGCGCGACCGGTACGAGACGTACCGCCTCACGCAGGAGATGAAGCAGGTCTCGCTGCGCAAGCAGTCCGCACCCGCGACCGCGACGGCGACGCACATCATCGAGGCGCGCCGCCAGCCGGCGCCGCGCGAGATCCGCTGGCGCGAAGAATGGCTGCAATTTCACGTCCTGCTGCGCCGCGCGTTTCTCTCGAAGCTGCGCAATGTCGCGAGCCTGCTCGTCACGCTGCTCGCGCCGCCGGTGCTCGCGCTCGTCGTCGGGTGGGCGCTCTATTTCACCGAGGAAAATGATCGGCCATATGTCTTCGCGTCGGCGTTTCACATCCCGACGTACATTTTCATCAGCCTGCTCGTCGCGCTCTTCCTCGCGCTCATGAACAGCGTCGAAGACATCATCCGCGACCGCACCATCCTCCAGCGCGAGCGGAATCTCGACGTGCGCGTCGGCTACTATGTCACGGCGAAATTTCTCACGCTCTGCGTTTTCTCCGCGCTGCAATGCACGCTCTTCATCCTCGTCGGCAATGCCGTGCTCGAAATCCGCGGCATGTTTTTTCAATACTTCCTGTGGACCTTTCTTACCGCCGTCAGCGGCATGTCGCTCGGCCTGCTCGTCTCGGCGCTCGTGCCGAATTCCAAGACCGGCGCGATGCTCGTTCCGCTCATTTTGATCCCACAGCTCATCTTCGGCGGCGCGCTGATCAAATACGAGGAGATGAACCGCGACCCGAGCATCCTCTACGCCTTCCAACGCTGGTTCGCCGCAAAGCGCCAGCCGACCGACATGGAGGGCGACAAAAAACTGAGCGTGCCCGTCATCAGCCGCTTCGTCGCGACGCATTACAGCTACGAGGCGCTCGTCGTCGCCCAGGCAAAACTGAACCCGCTCGCCATCCGGCAGCAGCGCCTGCAGCGGGAGATCGAGCTGCTCGCGGCGCGCCCGACGGAGGCTCAAAAGGAAACCATGCTCGCCGAAGCGCAGGCCGCGCTGACAGCGCAGACAAAGCAGGATCCGAACAACCGCGACGCGCTCGCGCCCATTGAAAAGCAGCTTCGGAAAGTCGGCGCGATGATCCCGCGCACGGATGCGGATGACGACCGGCTCGATGATTTGAAAGACACGCTCGCGCAACTCAGCGGCCTCGAATCCGACACCGCGCGCGAAGTGGACAAGCGCCTCGGACGCGTGGACAAAATCATCGCCGGCCGCAAGCCCTCGCTGTCCGATTTCCGCGCCCGCCCGCTCGGCGTCACGGCGGACCAGCTCTACACGAATCAAAAGATCACCGACATGGTTTCGAAGGCCGAGACCGAACAAAACGACTATCGGCGAAACTATTTCATCAACCCGTTTTTCAGCCCGGAGAAGCATCACCTCATGTTCGGCACCGCGAAGGGCGGCGTGACACTCAACATCTACCTCCGCAACGGCGGAATCCTCGTCGTCTCCTCCGCCGTCCTGCTGCTCATCCTCTGGCAAGTGCTGCGGATCCAATTGAAAAAAACGAACGAGTAGCGCGCGCTACCGCTCTTTCCCCAGACCGGAGAGATACCGGAAAAGATCACGCAGATCCTCGCGGCTCAGTCGGTCCACGAGTCCCGTCGGCATCAGCGATCCGGTGAGTTTGCGGCTCGCGATTTCCTCGCGCGCGAGGCGCGTCTGCCCGCCGGTCGCGATGTCGCGGAGCACGAGGTTCCCGTCATCACTCACGCGATAGCCGCTGATCACGCGCCCGTCGCGCGTCGTCACTTCCATCGCCTCGTAGCCTTCCTTGATTTCCTTTTGCGGCTGCAGCACCGCACCGATGATGAAATCCACCGGCTGCCCCGAACCGATGGCATCGAGCGCAGGACCGATCGTCCCGCCCTCGTCGCCGATGCGGTGACAGCCCGTGCAGGCCAGTTCCGCACGGCGGAAAATTTCGCGCCCACGCTTCGCGTCACCTTTCTCGCGCACCTCCGCGACAAGCGCCGTGACGAATGCCGGATCGCCCGCCGGCAGCGAAGAATCCAGACCCGCAAGCCCGCGCAACACATCGGCGACCTTCGGGCGCGCCTGCCCGCTGTTGTTCAAAACATTGAGCACGCGATGCGCGATCTCCGCGGACCAGTGTGCGTTTTTCAGCGCCGCCGCGAGCGCATCCACGCCACCGTTCCGTTCGAAGATCGCGATGCACAGCGCGCGAATGTGCGCGTCGTCCGTGTCAATCGCGAGCGTCTTCGCGACGATCTCCGCCGCACGCGGGAGCGCCGTGCGGCTCAGGCCGCGCACGGCAGCTTCACGCACGGTGAAGGGCTCGCCGGTCGCCGCGAGTTTCGCAAGCAGTGCCGGTGTATTTCCACCGCCGAGGCCGGCGAGACCGAGCACGGCAAACGGGCGCAGTTCCGGCGCGCCTTTTTCTGCTGCTTCGGTGAGCGGTCCACGCATCGCCTCGATTTTCAGCGCGCCCGCGAGCAGTGCCGCGCCGGCTTGCGCACCCGGCTGCGACGCGGCGGCGAGAGGAATGTCGCCGCTCTCAGCGCCTGCGCTCCACAGCTTGCGGACCGCGGTTTCGACATCGCCGGACGGCCGCACTTTCCGCGCGGTGCAATTCTCCGCGACGGCGACCAGCACGTCGCGCAAGGCAGTGTCGCGAGCGGTTTCGTTCGCAGCCGCATCGGCAAAATGAAACGGCGTGAGCAATCCCGCGAGATCATCGGGCGTGCCGACCGAAGCCAGCACGAGCAGCAGCGGTTGCGCAGCGAGCGGCATTTCAGCGGCGAGCGCGAATGGCGGATGCGGCTGACCTTTGAACACCAGACCCCGCAGTGCGCCGAGCGTGTCTTCGGTGGCGTCCGCCTTCGCGAGAAATGCGATCCGTGCGGGCTTGTCCTCGATGCCAAGTTTGCCCGCCCGCAGCGCCGGGAGCCAGTGCGGCTTCAACGCAAACACGGCCTGCCGCAAGGCAAGTTCGGTGAAGTAATCCGCACCTCGATCGAGCGCGTGCAGCGCGAGCGCGTCCGGCCCCGTGGAAAGCCGATCCGCCCAGCGCGCGACGACGC
>JBBQJR010000066.1:0-11281 GCA_038326125.1 Chthoniobacterales bacterium | reverse complement strand
CCCGCCTTCGATCCCACGCTCGACCGCCTCAACGCGCTCATCCGCAACGCCACCTCGCTCGACGCGCTACGCTAATCGTTCACGCCGCATCCGAGGAATCCATACTTTCCCTGCGCGGCGCGGCGGAGATAAGTTGCGCCGCTATGCACTCCACACTCAGGTCCGCGCCCCCGGCGCTTCGCCTCGCCTTTTTTTCCCTCCTCCTGCTGCTGCCGATGACGGCCAGCGCGCACACCGAGACCGGGACCATTGGCGGATTTGTCAGCGGGTTTTTGCATCCGCTCACGGGACTGGATCACATCGTCGCGATGGTCGCCGTCGGGCTGTGGGGCGCGTATCTCGGCGCGCCCGCGATGTGGTTGCTGCCTGTGGTTTTCCCCGTCGTGATGGCGCTCGGCGGCGGACTCGGCGTGCTCGGCGTGCCGCTGCCGGCGGTGGAAAAATGCATCGCGCTCTCGGGCGTAGTCCTCGGCCTCGCCGTGGCTTTCGCCGCGCGGCCACCGCTCTGGCTCTCGGCGGGCATCGTCGGCTTCTTCGCGATTTTCCACGGCCACGCCCACGGCACGGAACTCCCCGAAGCGGCGAACGCGATGACTTACGCGGTCGGCTTTGTCCTCGCCACCGGCCTGCTGCATCTCAGCGGGATCGCACTCGGCTTGCTCGTGCGCTGGCCGTGGGGCCGCATCGTCGTGCGCACGGGCGGCGTGGCGATCGCCGTCATCGGCTTTGGGTTTTTGTTCGGGATGTTCAAGGCGTGACGCGCGACGCGGTCTTCAGTTTTTTCCAATGCTCGCGAATGCCCGCGTCGAAGATCGCGCGTCCACTTTTGAATCCATGACTCTGGAAATGCAGTGGCATAAAAATACCCGCTGCTTCATCACGCGTCGCTTCCTGTCCTCATGATTTCCAAATTCAAATTAGGCCGCAGTGCCGCGGCGCTGCTGCTCCTTGCACTTCCCGCGGTTGCGGAAGCGCACACGTCCGTGCCCGGCATGAATCATTTCATGAACGGCTTCCTGCACCCGTTGCTGACGCCGCTGCATGTGCTCATCCTGCTCGCGCTCGGCGTGTCGCTTGGACAGCGCGTGCCGCTCCGCGCCGGAGTGCTGCTGCGCGTGTTTGCACCGGTCGCCGCCGTCGCGCTGGCGCTCACGACGACGGGCTGGCTCCCCGCCGTCCATCCCGCAGTGCTGGCCGCGATTGCGCTCGGTGCGGGCGCGGTGGTCGCGGTGGGAAAAGAAATTCCCGCACTCGCGCGCGGCGCGCTTTTCGCCGCCGCCGCCCTCGGCATCGGGCTGGATTCCGGTGCTGAGACAGGCACTGCCGCCGCCGTGATCACCTCGCTGCTCGGAACATGGATCGGCCTTCCTGTCTGGCTTTACAGCATCGCGTATTACTCGTCGCTGGCCGCGGCGCGAAAGATGAAATGGGTGGACATCGCGCTGCGCGTGGCCGGCTCGTGGATCATCGCCATCTCGCTGCTCCTGCTCGCGTTCGCGCTCCGCAAAGCCGCCCGCTAAAAGCTCACCTGCACTTTGGCGATCACCTTGGAATTATGCCTCGGATGGATTCTCGCTCACGCTCATGGGCTACCACGGCAAATGGACGAGCTCCGATCAAATCGCCCAGCGCGCGGTGGACTCGGGACTCATCGATCGCTTCGGCTCGCTCGATTCGAGCACGGGCGGCAACAGCAGCCGCTACAGCCTGCAATTCCACTGGCAGCACGACGATGGCAACGCGCTCACCAAAGTGAATCTCTACGGCATCTACTACAGCCTCGATCTGTTCTCGGACTTCACCTACTTCCTCAATGATCCCGTCAACGGCGATCAGTTCGAGCAGGCGGAGAAGCGCTACATCATCGGCGGCGATATCTCGCGCACTTGAGACAAGCGCAGCTTTTTCGGCCACGAGGCCTCGCTGACCCTCGGCTTGCAGACGCGCAACGACATCATCAATGGCATCGGCCTCTACCGCACCGTGAACCGCCAGCGCATCAGCACCGTGCGGCAGGACGATGTGTTTGAAAGCAGCACGGGCGTCTATGCCGAGGGCACCGTGAAGTGGACGCCGTGGCTGCGCACCGTCACCGGCTTGCGCGGGGATGGCTTTCTCTACGACGTGAGCGCAAACACCGCGGGCAACAGCGGCGACCGGCTCGCGGCGATCATCAGCCCGAAGATCACGGCCATTCTCGGCCCGTGGAAAAAGACCGAGTTGTATCTGAACTTCGGCACCGGCTTTCACAGCAATGATGCGCGCGGCGTGAACACGACGATCGATCCGAGCACCGGCGACACCGTCGCGCGGGTGAATCCGCTCGTCCGCACCATCGGCTCGGAAGTCGGCGTGCGCACGCAGATCATCCCGAAGGTGACGGCCACGCTCGCCGCGTGGTGGCTGGATAGCGACAGCGAACTGACCTATGTCGGAGATGCGGGCACGAATGAAGCCGGCCCCGCCTCGCGTCGTCTCGGTCTCGAAGCTGCAATCTATTGGACAGCGCGGGACTGGCTCGTCTTTGACACCGAGGTCGCAGTGACGCGCGCGCGCTTCCGGCACAGCATCGGCCAGGATCGGATTCCCGACAGCGTGCCGTGGATCGTGAGCGGCGGCTTCACCCTCGGAGCGCAGGGGCAGCAGCCCGGCTGGTTCAGCGGAGTGCGCCTGCGCGCCTTCGGCCCGCGTCCGCTGAAGGAGGACAACTCGGTGACGGGCAAGACGACCTTCACGGTGAACGCGAACATCGGCTACCGCACCAAGCACTGGGAAACCGCGCTCGAATGCCTGAACGTCTTCAACCGCCACGACAACGACATCGAATACTACTACACGAGCCTGCTCAGCGGCGAAGCCGGCAGCGGCACCGACGACATTCACTTTCACCCCGCCGAGCCGCGCATGTTCCGTGGCCGCGTGACGTATAAGTGGTAAGATTGGTCTTATGATTCAGCTCTTCCAAAAGGGTGGCCCGATCATGTGGCCGCTGCTCATCCTCTCCATCGTGGCGCTCACCGTGGTGCTGGAGCGGATTGTCTTCATCGTGCGCGAGAAGTCGCGGCGCTCGGCGGCGGATGTGGATGAGATGCTCACGCAGGTGGAGCGCGGCGATCTGGATGCGGCGGCGAACATGGGCATCGGCTCGCGAGACTTCGTGGCGCGGGCGCTCGCGTATGCGCTCACGCACCGCGCGCGGTCGTTCAGCGAGGCGATGCTGCGCGCGGCGAACTGGGAGCTGAAGCGCTTCAACCGCGGGCTGACGATCCTCGACACGACGATCACGCTCGCGCCACTGCTCGGGCTGCTCGGCACGGTGACGGGGATGATCCGGAGCTTCGGCATGCTCGGCGGCGCGGAACTCGGCGCGCCCTCGGCGATTACCGGCGGCATCGCGGAGGCGCTCATCGCGACGGCCTTCGGCCTCGGCATCGCGATCACGGCGCTGCTGCCATTCAACTACCTGAATGCGCGGCTCGAAGAAGCGCGGCTGGAGATGCAGGACGCGGCGAGCCACGCGGAGATCCATTTGAAAAAGTAGCGCATGAACATTCCGAGCATCCGTCCGCACAAGCGCGCGCGCATCGAGATCGTGCCGCTGATTGATATCATGTTCTTCCTGCTGGCGACGTTCGTGATGGTGTCGCTCTCGATGGTGAAGAACCGCGGCATCGCCGTCGTCCTGCCCGCCGCAAGCACCAGCGCGGCGCAGGAGCAGAAGGATCACGTGACCGTGAGCATCGCGGAGACCGGCCAGCTTTACCTCGACAAGCGCGAACTCACGCAGGAGCAGCTCACCGCGGAATTGCGCACGCTGCACGAGGCGAACGCGGAGCTGCGCGTCTTCCTCCGCGGCGATGAAAGCGCGCGCCTCGGCCTCGCGATCACCGTGCTCGATGAAGTGCGCAAGCTCGGCATCACGCACGTCGCCTTCGAGACGCGCCCGAAGCCGTGAAGTGTGCACCGCAGATGGACGCAGAGTTCCGCAGATGAATTCCAAAAACATCTGCGTTCATCCGCGTTCATCTGCGGTTCAAAAATCGCATCTTCCCGCCGCCAGCGACACTGCGCTCCGGCTCTGCGCGCTGCTCGCAATCGCGCTGCATGGAGCGCTGCTTTTCGCCTGGAAGATCGCTCCGGAGGAAAGTCCCGCGTCGCCCGTCGAGGGCGACAGCGTGGAGATCGCACTCGTCGAGTCCGCGCCTGGGGCCGCTGCGATTGCGGAACCGCAGCCGCCCACCCCCGCGGTGGTGCCGCCAGAGCCAGAACCCATTCCACCACCCGAGCCTCCGACGAAGGAACCGGAGATGGTGCTCCCCGAACCTCCCAAGCCAACACCGTCTCCGCGCACCGCGAGCGCCGCGACACCTTCGCCGAGGACGACGCCGAAGCCTGCGGCCGCAAAGGGAGCACCATCGCCGCGCGCATCCGCATCCGCGGGAACCACCGGCGGTGCGAGCGCACCTGCGGGCACTGCGGCGGGCGGCGCGGGCGGCGGCAAAAGCGCGAAGGCCAGCTACGTCCTCCGCCCCGTCGCCGCATATCCGCCGGAGTCGCGCGCAGCGGGCGAGCAGGGCGTCGTCATCCTCCGCCTCACCGTGGATGGCAGCGGGCGGCCGACCGCCGTGAGCGTTGCAAAAAGCAGCGGTTACGCGCGACTGGATCGCGCGGCCGTCCAGGCCGGCTGGCGCAGCCGCGTGCGCGACGCCGCCCCCGGCTCGCACCTCGATGCACCCGTGCGTTTCAATCTCCGCGACTGATTTTCCACGATGTGCAATCCGACCGACTGCGAAGTGAAGCCACGGAGCATGGCACGCACGATTTTTCATCACCCCGAACACTGCCATGAATGAGCCGCAAGATTCCGCCAGTCCTCCCGAGGAGCGCCCGCCACGGCGACGCTGGCTGCGGCTGCTCATCGGGCTCGCCGCCCTCGTCGCGCTGGTGGCGGCGGCGGGGTATCGCTACGTGACGAGGGGCGGCTTGCGCGCGCGGCAGACGCCGTCCGCGCTGGAGACTTTTGTGGCTCACCAGCTCGTGAATCTGAGCATCCCCGGCGAATCGAAGGCGCTCAAAAATCCGCTCGGCCACACCAGCGGGGCCGTCGCCGCCGGGCGCGATCTCTATCAGAAAAACTGCGAGGTCTGCCACGGCTACGATGGCACCGGGAAGACGGCGACGGGAGGCGGAGTGTATCCGCCGCCTGTCGATCTCAGCCGCGCGGCGGTCGTGAAAAGGAAGCGCACGGATGGCGAAATGTTTTACCTCATCCGCCACGGCATCCGGAACACCGCGATGCCGGGCTGGCAATTGCCGGACCAACAAACGTGGCAGATCGTGGCGTTCATCCGCGCCCTGCCGCTGACCGCATCCGTGGAAGCGCGAGGCACCGCTGCGAGCCACACGACGCCGCCGGCGGCCGCGCACTATGTCGGCTCGGTGTCCTGCAAGGAGTGCCACAGCGGTATTTACGAGCGCTGGAAAAAAACGCCGATGGCGAACGTGGTGCGCGACCCGAAGGAGCATCCCGAAGCGATCACGCCGGACCTTTCCATCCCGGACCCGCTCGTCACCTTTGCGGCGGCGGACATCGCGTTCGTGTACGGCAGCATCTGGAAGCAGCGCTATTTCAAGAAGGTCGGCGACGACTACTTTCCCTTTCCCGCGCAGTGGGACGTGATGCACAAAAAGTGGAAGCCGTATTTTGTGAAGGACGACTGGTGGGTGAAGTTTTACCCGCCGGACAATTTCCAACGGCCCACGAGCGCGCTCTGCGACGGCTGCCATTCGGTGAACTACAACATCGCGACCAAGCTGCCGAGCGAATGGAACGTGGGCTGCGAAAAATGCCACGGCCCCGGCAGCGAGCATGTGAAGCAGCCGGTGAGTGCGACCATTTTGTGCCCTTCGCGGATGGATTACGTCGCGGCGAATGACACCTGCATCCAGTGCCACTCGCAGGGCCAGCCTTTGACGAATCCCATCGCGGGAAAGCACTACGACTGGCCCGTCGGTTTTGAACCCGGCAAAAAGCTGAGCGACTTCTGGAAGCTCGAAGAGCACAAGCTCGGCGAGACGACCTTCACGCATTTCGCCGACGGCACCGCGCACAAAAACCGGATGCAGGGGAACGACTATGTGAGCAGCCAGATGTATGCGCACGGGATCACCTGCTTCACCTGCCACGATGCGCACGGCACGGAAAATCCCGCGCAGTTGCGCAAACCCGCGAGCACGCTGTGCATTGATTGCCACGGCCCGACTTCGCCAAGCGGACCGCACGCGCCCACGATCGCGGAGCACACGCATCACGCGGCCGGCAGCGCGGGCAGCGAATGCATCGCCTGCCACATGCCGAAAATCGCGCAGACGCTCAGCGACGTGAACGTGCGCAGCCACACGTTCCGCTTCGTCAGCCCCGCGATGAGCGAGACTTTGAAAATCCCGAATGCATGCAACGTCTGCCACACGGACAAGACGACCGCATGGGCCACGGATGCCCTGAAGAGGTGGACGGACCGCTCGCCCTGGCGCGTGGGTCAGTGAGCGCCATCGCAGGCAGGTTGGATGCACTCAGCGCTGGATCAGATGCCACACCGACCAGGCACCTCCGAGGGCGCTGGAAGCCGCACAGAGGTGGCTGCCGGAAAAGCAGCGACGCTGAGCCGCTTGACACCGCTGATGACCGTCACTACCCGTCCCAGCCGAATTTGATGCGCCGATTCTTTGCCAATCCATTGCTGCTGCTCATCGTGGCGCTGCTGTTCACAGCCGGGTATGGGCATCAGATTTTTGGCAAGTATGTGACTCATCATCATGCGGCGGAGCACGCCGATCATCATCACACGGATGACGGTGATGACGGTGACCATGATCAACCTGCCAGCGATCCGGGATATTGCTGTGTGCATCATTCCGTGAGCGCGGTGCTCTCGGATTTCACACTGCCGGTCGCGAGTGCATTGCTCGCGGTCGGAGAGGTGGGCGTGATTTCGGAGGCGATGCCAGAGGCGAATCCGCCGGGCATCGAGGTTCCTCCCCAGTTGGTCTGAGCCGCCTGCCAAGCACGTTCGTGCCCTGATGGCGCGAGCGGACGGACTTTGGCGGGCCTTCAAATTCCACGCGCCTGATTCGGCGCGTTCCTTCCTGCGGTGCGTGGTCGCGCGCCGTCTCCAACCTTCCAACGAAACTTTCCACCCCATCATTCTATGAATTTCAAATCACAACTAAACGCCGTCATGACGGCATTCCTTGCACCGATGCTCCTGTGCGTTGCCGCGGGGTCCGCAGCGGAACCGATCCCACTCAGCACGCTCGTCGCCGAGACGGTCGCGAAGAATCCCGAACTGAAATTTTACGAGGCCGAGATCGCCGCCGCGAAAGGCGGGCGCATGACGGCGGGCGAATGGGCGAACCCGGAACTCAGCGGCGAACTCGGCAGCAAGCGCGTGCATGATCTGGCCGGGAACAAGATCGGCGACGGGCCGGTGTGGGCGGTGTCGCTCTCGCAGACGTTTGAGTTTCCCGGGCGCATCAGTGTGCGGAAGGCCATCGCGAACCGGCAGGTCGAACTCGCGCAACTCGGGCTGGAGCAATTCCCGCGCGGCGCTCGCGATGCGGGCGCGGACGCTCGGCTATCAGCTCCTCGCGGCGCAGCAGCGCTCGGAGGCGGCGCGGGAAGTGGCGAGGCACTTTCAGGATTTGCTCGCGGTGCTGGTGCAGCGCGATGCGGCGGGCGTCGCGCCGATGCTGGAGATGCGCATCATCGAGGCGAGTGCCTTCACGTTGAACCGGCGAGCGAGCGAGGCGCGCGTCGCAGCACGCAACGCCCAGTTTGAATTGAACCAACTCCGCGGGGTGCCGGTTTCGACGCCGGTCGAGGTGGCGCTCACGGACATCCCGCTGAAAATCGCACCGCTCGTCGAGGTGCTCATGGGGATGGCACGCGAGCACAATTTCGACATCCGCGCGCGCGTCGCCGAACTGGAGCAGCAGGGACTGCGCGTGCATCTCAGCAAAAACGAGGCGTGGCCGAGCGTGACCGTCGCGCCGTATTTCCGCGGCGAAAACGCGAGCGACCGGGAGCGCGAGTTCGGGCTCGGCGTGAAAGTCCCGCTGCCGCTGCTGAACCGAAATGCAGGCAACATCGCGACGGCCAGGGCGCGCGAAATGCAGGCGGAGGTCGCGCTGAATGTTGCGCTGCGCGAAGTCGAGCGGAAGGTCGCGGGACATCGCATGGCCTACGAAATTTTCCTCGCCGAGATGGCGAAGTGGCCCGCGGACGCGGCGGAAAAGTTCCGCGACGCGGCGAGCAAGGCCGACGAAAACTACCGGCTCGGCGCGCTGCCCGTCGCCACTTACACGGAGTTGCAAAAGCAGTATCTCGACACCGTGGACGCGCTGCTTTCCACGCAGGCCGATGCGCTGGAAGCCCGGCAGCAGCTTGAACTTCTCACCGGCATGAATCTCGGCGACGCGCCGATCGCACCGCTGATCACATCCGACGAAAAGCCGGTCGCGAAACCCGCAGCCAAGCGCGCACGCCAATGATCGACAAAATCCTTGAGTTTGCGATGCGGCAGCGCGCGGTGGTGCTGCTGTTTGCCGCGGGGCTGCTCGGCGCAGGGCTGTGGTCGGCGGCGCATCTTTCCATTGATGCCGTGCCGGACATCACCGGCGTGCAGGTGCAGGTGAATACGGAAGTCTCCGCGCTCGCGGCGGAGGAATCGGAAAAGCTCGTCACGCGGCCCATCGAGATGGAACTCGCCGGGCTGCCGGGCGTGGAGGAGATGCGCTCGATCACGAAGTTCGGCCTCTCGCAGGTCACGCTGCAATTTGCCGACGGCACGGACATCTTCCGCGCGCGCCAGCTCGTCACCGAGCGGCTGCAGAACGCGCTCGAACAATTGCCGCGAGGCACCACGCCGAAACTCGCGCCGATCAGCACGGGGCTTGGCGAGATTTTCTACTACAACGTGCAATACAAGTCCGGCGCGGAGCACAAACCGGCGACGGAACTCGAACAGCTTATCGAGCTGAGCGAGATTCAGGAATACACGATTAAGCCGCTGCTGCGCACGGTGCCGGGCATCGCGGAGATCAACGGCACTGGCGATTACGAGAAGCAGTTTATCATCCAGCCGAAGCCCGAGGCGCTGGAAAATGCGAACCTCACGTTCAGCGAACTGGCGGACATCGTGAGGCAGAACGTGGAGAATGCGGGTGGCGGCATCATCAGCCGCGGCGGGCAGCAACTCACAATCCGCGCCGTCAGCCGCGTGACGACGCCGGAGGAAATCGGCAACCTGCCGATCAAGTTCGGCGCGGCGGTGCGCCCGCTGCTCGTGAAGGACGTGGCGGAGGTGACGTTCGGCACGAAGTTCCGCACCGGCGCGGCGACGCTGAACGGCGACGAGACCGTCATCGCCACGACGCTGATGCTCACGGGCGAGAACAGCCGCGAGGTCGCCGGGCGCGTGAAGGAGCGCATCGCGGAGATTCAGGAGAAGCTGCCCGAGGGCATCGAAATCCGCGCGCAATACGACCGCTCGGAACTCGTGGACCGCACCATCGGCACCGTGAAGAAAAACCTGTTCGAGGGCGCGGTGCTCGTCGTCGCCGTGCTGCTCGCGCTGCTCGGCAACTGGCGCGCGGCGCTCATCGTCACGGCGGCGATTCCGCTTTCGTTCCTGTTTGCGCTCACCGGCATGTTCAAAGGCGGCGTCTCCGGAAATCTGATGAGCCTCGGCGCGGTGGACTTCGGCCTCATCATTGATGGCGCGGTGGTCGTCGTGGAAAACATCGTGCGGCAGCTTGGCGAGCGTCAGCACAAGCTCGGGCGCGTGCTCACCGACGCGGAGCGCGCGCACACCGTGCTCTCGGCCAGCAAGCAGGTCGGCTCGCCGATGTTCTTCGGCGTGGTCATCATCACCATCGTCTATATCCCGATTCTCGCGCTCACGGGCATCGAGGGGAAAATGTTCCACCCGATGGCCATCACCGTGATGCTCGCGCTCGCGGGCGCGCTGCTGCTGGCGCTCACTTTGATGCCCGTGCTCTGCTCCTTCCTGCTGCGTGGGAAAGTTTCCGAGGGCGACAATTTTCTCATCCGCGTGACGAAGCGCATCTACGAACCCGCGCTGAACCTCGCGCTCAAACTGCGCTGGCTCGTCGTGCTCGGGGCCGTCCTGCTCTTCGCGGGATCGCTGTGGCTCTTCACGCACCTCGGCGCGGAGTTTGTGCCGACGCTCGACGAAGGCTCCATCACCGCGATGCTCTACAAGCCCGTGGGCATGAGCGTGGAGGAATCCATCAAGACCGACATCGAGGTGGAGAACATGCTGCTCAAGGAATTCCCCGAGCTGACGCGCATCTTCTCGCGCATCGGCACGAGCGCTATCGCCACCGACCCGATGCCGGCGAACGAGAGCGACGTGTATCTTTTCTACAAGCCGCTGGCCGCGTGGCCGAAGACGCCGGGCCGCCCGACCAGCAAGGATGATCTGCGCAAGCAAATGGAGGCGGCCCTAAAAAAGATCAGCGCCGACTACAAAATCCTTTTCGCGCAGCCCATCGAGATGCGCTTCAACGAAATGCTCGAAGGCACGAAGGCGCAGCTCGCGGTGAAAATCTTCGGCACCGATTACGACGTGCTCGAAAAACTCGGCGGGCAGGTGAAGGAGATTCTGGAAAAGACGCCCGGCGTCGCGCAGGTGGAATACGAGACCGAGGGCCGTACGCCGCAACTCCAGATGGATGTGAAACGCGACGCGCTCCAGCGATACGCCATGCAGGCGGGCGAGGTGAACAGGGCCGTGAGCGCCGCGCTCGGCGGCGAGGTCGTCGGCACGGCCATTGAGGGAAACCGCCGCCGCGACATCGTCGTGCGGATGTCGGAAAATCTCCGCGCCGACGACGAGCAGATCAAACGGCTGCCGCTCCGCGTGGGCCAGGTCGGGCTCATTCGGCTCGGGCAGGTCGTCGAGTTCACGACGATCAAAGCCGTCGAACCCATCAACCGCGACGCCGGCCAGCGCCGCGCCGCGCTCATGGTGAACCTCAGCGTGCGCGATGTGGAAGGCTACGTGCACGAGGCGGAGAAGCGCATCCGTGAGCAGGTGCAACTTCCCGACGGCTACATCGTCGAGTTCGGCGGGCAGTTCAAAAATCTGCAGGAGGCCAGCGCCCGGCTGATGATCGTCGTCCCCTCGGCGCTCGTGCTCATCTTCATCCTCATTTTCCTCGCGTTTGGCAGTCTGAAACAGGCGCTCATCGTCTTCTC
>JBBQJR010000065.1:0-11319 GCA_038326125.1 Chthoniobacterales bacterium | reverse complement strand
GGCAGCAGGATGCGCTCGACGGGGATGTGCCAGAGGTAAATCGAGTACGAGTAAAAGCCGATCCACGCGAGCGCGCCGCGGCGCATTTGCTGATGCACGGCGACGAGCAGCACCGCGCCGGCGGCGAGCCAGAGCGCGGTGAAGCCGAAGGTGAAATGCCAGCGCGTCGTCTCCAGATCGAACGCGAACACCGGCGCGGCGAGCGCGGCGGCGGCGGCGAGCAGCGGCCAGCGCCAGCGGCGCACAAAATGCCCGAGCGCCTCGCCGTGAAAGTGCAGGCACCACGCGAGCAGCGCGCCGAAGAGCAGCGAATCCACGCGCAGATGCGTCGGCGTGAAGCTCGCACGCGTCGCGTGCTCCGCGTCCCACGCGCCCGCGATGCGCAGCGCGAGGCACGCGACGGCGACGACGGCAAACACGCGCGGCAGCAGCGCAAAGGGCCGTTCCTTTTTCCCGCGCACGAGCCAGAGCAGCAGCGGCAGCGTGAGGTAGAAATGTTCCTCCACCGCGAGCGACCAGGTGTGCGGGAAAAGCGCGGGCCCGTAATTTTGCACGAAGAGCATCTCGCTCGCAACCGGCTTCCAGCCGGGCCAGTGGCCCTGCGCGGTCGCCCACGCGAGCACGGTGCCGAACATGAGGTAAAACGCGGGGTAAATTTTGAACGCGCGCCGCACGAGAAAACGGCCCGCGCGCAGTTCCCCGGATTTCGTCCACTCGCGGAAGAGCAGCCCGCTCACGAGAAATCCGCTGAGCACAAAAAATAAATCCACGCCCGCCCAGCCACCGCGCTGCACGGCGCGCAGCAACACGCCGAGCCATACGGGCAGGCCGGCCGGCAGCGCCATGTGGCGGCAGAGGACGAGCAGCACGGCGACGCCGCGAAGGGTGTCGAGCGCTGCGTTGCGTTGGGCTGCTGGCTTTTCCAAAACGATCTCTGTAAAGCTGGATCAATGCCCTACGACGACCAACCCAACTCGCGGCTGATCCCGCTGGCGGCGCTGATTTTTTGCATCGTGGTCATCACGGACTCGTGGTTCCGCTGGGCGACTTTTCAATACACGACCTTCGACCTCGCCTTCTACGCGCAGGGGTTGTGGCTCGCGGGCCACGGCATGTGGAATGTGTCGCTGCTCGGCGTGCCGCTGATGGGCAATCACCAGGACCCGATCGTTTTTCTCGCGCTGCCGTTTTACAAAATCTGGTCGCACCCGATGCTGCTCGTGATCCTGCAGACGCTCGCGCTCGCGACCATGCCCTTCACCGGCCGGCGCATCGCGCGGCATCTCGAATTCGGACCGCAGGCCGCGACATGGCTCGGCCTCGCGACACTCCTCGCACCGGCGACCGGCTTCATCGCGCTGCATGAATTTCATCCCGAGGCGCTCACCGCGCCGCTGCTTCTGCTCATGTTCGAGGCGCGGATGCACCGCCGGCCCGGGAGTTTTTGGGTGACGTTCATCCTCGTGCTCGCCTGCAAGGAAAGCATGGGGCTGCTCCTCGCGTGGATTTCGCTCGTCTACTGGTTCATCGAGCGCGATCGCGATCGCGACTGGCGCGTGAGCTGGAACATCATCCCGGGCTGCGTCGCGCTCGGCTGGTTTTTGCTGTGCGCGATGTTCATCGGCCCGTCGCTGAATGGCGGGCGCGTGGATTTTCTCGAGCTGTATTCGCATCTCGGAAATTCCGGCGGTGCCATCCTCGGCGGTATGGTCGCGCATCCCGGCAAGGCCACCGGCGCATTCTGGCAGGGGCTGAAAGGCGGCGATCTTGCGTGGGGATTGCTCGTCCCCTTTCTTCTGCTGCCGCTGCTGCGCCCGCGGTGGCTCATCATGTCCGCGCCGATTTTCCTCCAGCACCTGCTCTCGTGGAGGCAGTCGGAATGGAGCATGCATTTTCACTACGCCGCACCGCTCATCCCGCTGCTCTGGCTCGGGGTCGCGGAGGCTGCGTCCGCACTTTTCTGGCGCGATGTGCTGGCGGGGTGGGTCACGGTCGCGTGCGCCGTCAGTCAATTTTTATTCGGCCCGATCAAAATGGTGTGGCACACCGCCGCGACCGCCAGCGCGAAACTATGGGCGCGCGAGTGGAAAAGCGCGATGCTCGCCGTGGTCAATCCCGGGGACAGCGTGACCGCCGGGCTGCCCTACCTCTCCCACCTCACGAACCGCGAGCAGCTTCACTCCCTCCATCATGTGCTCAAGGGTCTGAACACCCTCAGCCGCACCGAATACAAGCCGCCCGCGGCGACGGACGCGGTGATTCTGGACAGCGCCGATCCCGCGACTTTCGATGCCGCCGCGGGTTACTTTCATCCGCAGATGCGCACGGCGGACGGTCGCATCGTCCCGCCCTCGGATGTGCTCCTGCACCAGTTCATGAGCCAGAGCGCATGGCACACCATCGAGCGCAATGAACTCACCATTTTCCGCAAAGGGCCTCCGCTGGCACAGAAGGATTTCCGCGGACCGGGACGTCAGCTCGACGATCACCACGCGCTCATCGCCTGCGAGGGCATGCCGCCGCTGCCCGGCGACGCGATGCTCTTCGCGCTGTCGTGGGAGGTGAAGCCGAAGCGCACGTCCCTGCTTTCCGCATCGCTTTTTCTCCGCGCGGAAAATGGTGCGCTCTTTCAGATCGAGAAAGGTCTCGTCGCGCCGGGCGTCGAATCCGGCCGACTCACCGAGGCGTGGGCCGTGCGACCGCCGCCGTCCGTGCCGCCGGGAAAATATCGCGGGGTCCTCCTCGTGCGCGATCCGCTCGAAGCCTCTGGCAGTGCCGACCGCCAGCGCTTCCATCGCGTGACGTTCGATGTGGGCGAATTTCAGCTAAAGTAAGCGCCGCGCCGCAGCCGTCTCGAGGGCTTCCGCCTTCCGTTGGACAGCCGCCGCTTCGCCATCGCGCCCGAGCTGGTGCAGCAACGCGGAAAAAAATCGCAGCCCGTCCGCATTTTGCGGCGCACGCGCGACCGCAGTTGCCTGGGATTCGAGCGCCTCGGAAAAACGGCCGAGGCTCGCCTCGCATTTCGCCGCCTCCGCAAAAGCCGCCGCGCCGCGGATGTCGAGCCGCTGCGCATTCCTCGCCGTGGTCAGCGCCAGCCCCGAATCGCCCGCCTCGCGCTGCAGCGCCGCGAGGCCGAGTTGCGCCGGAAGATGCCACCAATGCGCGAGCGCGTATTTTTCCACCGGAGCCAGCGCCGCCGCCGCGCCCAGGGTTTCGCGGAGCACGTTGGCCTCAAAGCCGACCAGTTCCCAAGTGTGCGGATTCGCCGGTTTCCATTCGCGCACCAGCCGCAGCGCGTCATCGCTCCGGCCTTCCTTGTGCAATTGGCCCGCGGCATTCAGCGCCGCGTTCCAAGTCCGCGGCACATTGACGGCGACCTTGCCCGCGTGTCCGACATCGAGCAGCGGCTTCGCCTCCTCGGCGCGACCTTGTCTTTGCAGGCACACACCTAAGTTAATCCTTGCCGTCATGAAATCCGGGTAACTCGCCAACATCCGGCGATAAGTCTCCTCTTGTTCCTTCAGCCGGCCTTTGCGGCCGAGTTCATTGGCATAGTAAGTCAGCATCCGCGGCGTCGCCCCGCCGCTGGCGATCGTCTTGCGCGCAAAGGTCTCCCCGTCGGCCCAATCGGCCGCGCGGAAGCCCGTGCGCACCGCGAAGGCCGCCGTCAGGCACAAAGTAAAAGCCGCGCACCAGCACAATTTAGTCGCCGGAAGCAAGGTCATCGCCCCCGCCGCCATCAGTAAGACGCCGATGCTCGCGAGATAGATCCAATGCTCAGCAACTTCGGCATTCAGCGGGATAAGATTGGAAATTGGCACAAAGGCGACAAAGAACCACAGCGCTCCGAAGCGGATAAGAGAACGCCCTTCGCCGCGCCGCAGACACAACCAGGCCACGCCCACTAAGACGCTAGCTCCCAGAACGGACAAGCCTTCGTAGCTGACAAAGTTCCACCAGGACGATCGGCTGAGATACATTTCCGACGGCCCGAGGGAGCGCTCCATCATCAGCCGCGCCGGCACGAGCATTAGCCTGAAGTAATCACCCAGTGCCCGCAGCGCGAGAATCACGCGGCCGGCAAAGGGCTCCGGCACCTCACCCGGCACTCCCGCGCGGTGCTCGGGCAACCCATGCAGGACGGCATAGACCCCAACCACCGCGATCACTCCCACGACCGGAAGCACGCGCGCGCGCAGCGTGGCCCTGCCGGAAAAAATGAAAGTATGCAGGCTAAAGAGCAGTGCCCAGACCAAGGCAATTTCCTTCGAGCAAAGGGCGGCGAGAAAGCAAACTGCTGCGATCAGCCCCAGGCAGAACTTAACCGCGCGACGGGGACATCCGTTCGCATAAATGAAAAGCAGCCACGCACTCATCGCAAAGAGCGCCGCGAGCGTGTCCGCCCGTCCGGAGACATAGGCCACCGCTGCATTATGCACGGGATGGACCAGCCACACGAGGGCGATGAGCGCTGCGACTACATTCTCTTTCCCGCCAAAGCCCCCCAGCTTCGGCAGCAACCGCCGCAGGAGCATGAAAAGCAGCCACGCAGTGATCGCATGCAGCAGCACATTCGTGCAATGATAGCCCGTCGTGGAATTCCCCCACAGCCAGTAGTCCGCCATGTAGGACAGATTTTGCACGGGGCGGTAATAGGTCGAGAATGATTCCTCGAACAAGTGCCGACGGAAAACTTCCGACGCAAAGACCGGGCTTTTGAAAAATGGATTCTCCGCGATCAAATATTGATCGTCCCAAATTCGCTCCCCATTCAGGCAAGGAGCATAGATGCCGAAGGCTAAGAGCACAAAGGCAAGCAAGACGACCCACGAGCGCGTCCAAACGCGGACCGAAAGAGTTAGACGCGAGGGCTTGTCCTCGCCCACTGGGCTGGGGCTGATTTCCGGCAAGGGTGAGCTAAGGGTAATATGGCGACCAAAAGCTCATCGGCGCAGCATCCGACAAGGCGCCAAAGGTCAGCGAGGAAACCTTTGGCGCGCCATCGAGCGTCGTCAGCACAAAGGGATTTCCGAGAAGGTCATTCGGCAGCAGACTGTAGAAGGGCGAGCCGGTTTTGACATAAGGCAAAAAGCTCGGCATGTCCGTAGTGGAAATAGCCTGGGTGCCCAGCCGGTTGTTTTCCGTGGTGTAGAGCGTGATCGCATTTTCCAGCACGCGCACGCCATCCAGAATGGTCACGGTCTGGCTGCGCTTGCGGGTGCGGATGTAGTTCGGAATCGCGATGACCGCGAGCAGCGCAATCGTGGCCACGACCAGCATGAGCTCGACCAAGGTAAAGCCGCGCTTTTCGCGTGTGCAAATAGGAGTGTTCATCTGTTTGGTTCCGCGCCGCGGGCGGGCTAATGCCGGGCGACAAATATATCAGCAGGCGTGAGGCCATCCACGCCGATACCTAAGTGCAACTGCCCCGCCCCTCAGAAGACTGGCATGGTGAACAGCGACGGAGGCGCGAACACTCAGGGGTTATAGGGAGACCAGAACGTCGCGGGTGCCACGTCCGAGAGGGCATTAAAGGTCACCGTGTTGACCTTGGGCGAATTTTCCACCGTCGGAATGGTAAACGCATTGCCAAGGATATCCTTGCCGCTGCTCGTGTAGAGGCGCGAACCGTTTTTCAGGTACAACTGGACATCGGCCCAGACGATGGCATTGCCATTGGTCTTGTTGTTCTCGATGGAATATAAGTCGATCGCACCATCAATGATGCGCAGGTCTTCGAGGACTTGGGTGGCCTGCGAGCGCTTGCGCGAGCGCAGGAAGTTCGGCACGGCGATGGCCGCGAGCAAGGCGATGATCGCGACGACGATCATGATTTCCACGAGCGTGAAGCCCGCGTGTTTGGTGTTCAGTTTAGGGAGCATGGTATGGATGATTTCGGGTGATGATATTGCCGGGTTAGAAGTTTGTCGGCAACGTGGTGATTATAAGCAGCTTTGGTGCCACATTTGCATTTCCATGTGGGACGTTTCATCTGGGTGGGCCTTGCCCTGAGGACTGGGCAGGCAAAGTGTTTTATGGAAAAGCAAACACCCGGCCTTCTTGCGAAAGCCGGGTGCTGTGAATGGAACTTACTAAGTGGGTCTGAGGCCTACTTGTAAGGCGACCAGAACGTGTTCGGCGCGACGTCGGAGAGCGCGTTATACGTGGCGTTGTTGACCTTCGGCGCGGTGTCCACGGAGCCGATCGTGAAGGCGTTGCCGAGAATATCCGTTCCGGCGCTCGTGTAGAGCCGGGTGCCGTTCTTGATGTAGGGCTGGATATCCGCCCAGACGGGCAGGGTGACGCTGTTCTTGTTGGTCTCGATCGCGTATTGGTCCACAGCGGAGTCAATGATGCGCAGGTCTTCGAGGATCTGGGTGGCCTGCGAGCGCTTGCGCGAGCGGAGGAAGTTCGGCACCGCGATGGCGGCGAGGAGGGCGATGATCGCGACAACGATCATGATTTCAACGAGCGTGAAGCCCGCGTGTTTGGTGTTCAGTTTACGAAGCATGGTCTGATGATTTCTGTTTGTGTTTTGTTTGTTCGTCGCGGCGATGGAATCGCCGCGAACAATATCCTGACTTAGCAGGGGTCATGCCACGCGACCCGTGGTGTGTGGGATTGATTTACATACGAGGCAAAGAGAACGGCTCCTTCAAAGCGGCGCCCGGTTAAGTTCACGTGCGTAGCGTGTCATGGCTGCGCAGTCTGGTTGAGTTCATCCGCTGAGCGCCAAAGGTCCGCAAACATGCCAGTCGAGGGAAGCGTCTTTGGCAGCCTGTTGAGATCCTTGGCCGGCGGAGGGAAATCAGTCGTCTTGGCTAACATGGCAGACTGGCGACCCGCCTGAAGAGCCGCACCGGAGCATGGATTGCAGGCCGGAGGCCCGCACGCCCAGACCGGCCGGGGGCCCGTCTTTCGCAGTCGTGCTTTTTTTTAACAGGCTGTTAAGCAAGCCGCTCCATTTTTAGCCACTTCCGGCTCCTGCTCAGTTCCCGAAAAAAAAGCAAACACCCGGCCATCCGCGAAGATGGCCGGGTGTTGTGGAGAGCCCGCGTGAGGCGGCACTGAGCCTTAGTTATACGGCGACCAGAAGTCGGACGGCGCGACGTCGGACAAGGCGTTGAATGTCGCCGTGGGAACCTGCGGCGCGTAGTCCACGCTCGGGATGGTGAAGGCATTGCCGAGGATGTCGCTGCCGCCGCTCGTGTAGAGGCGCGTGCCGACTTTCACATAATTCTGGATGTCACTCCAGTCGGTGGGGAAGCCGCTCGGCTTGCTGGTCTCGATGGCATATTGGTCCACCGCGGAGGCGAGCATGCGGAGGTCTTCGAGGACTTGGGTGGCCTGCGAGCGCTTGCGCGAGCGCAGGAAGTTCGGCACGGCGATGGCCGCGAGGAGGGCGATGATCGCGACGACGATCATGATTTCCACGAGCGTGAAGCCCGCGCGTTTGGTGTTCAGTTGACGGAGCATGATGAGGATTTCTGTTTGTGTTTATTTGTATTTCAGCCGCCCCGTGATTTACGGTGGGGATTCCTTTGCCTCAGCACTCCGGGTGCCATGCCAGGGATAGTTCCACCTTCGTTCCTTCCTTTCAAAATCACCCATGTCTCGTGACCGCAGCGCCCTTCGCCGTTTTCTCGATCGCATCCCAGCGGGCGTCTTCGTCTGGCTGGGCGCATTTTTGGTGCAATTCACGGTGCTGAACCTGATCGCCGGCTCACGTCATTTTCTGCCGGACGGCGATGACATGAAATTCTACAACGACTGGTCGCGGCGCATCCTCGGCGGGCAATTCACCGATGGGAAGGCGTTCTACGGCCTGCCCGGCTATGCTTTCGCGCTCGCGGGCATTTACAAAATCACGGGCGGCTACAGCCACTGGTATTCGCCCTATTTGGTGGCGCAACTGCAGGCGGCGCTGCACGCGCTCACGGCGACGTGGCTTTTCCTGCTCGCGCGGCACGCGTTTGGCGGCGACGCGAAGATGGAAAAAAATCGCGGCATGATCATCGGCGTGCTGGCGGCGGCGGCGTGGGCGCTCTTCACGCCGGCGCAAGTTTTCTCCGCGATCCTCATGCCGACCGCCTGGGTCGTGTGCGCTTTCTGGGGCATGATTTACTGGTTGATGTGCATCCATGAAAATGGCCGCGTGTCTTGGTGGCGACCGTGGCTCTGGATGGGCCTTCTCGCCGGTTTCGTGGCGATGCTCGTCGCCACGATCCTCATGCTGCTGCCGATGATCGTGCTGGCCATCGCGCTCACCGTCGGCCGCGGCAAACCGTTGCGAGCGCGTGCTTTTCTGGCGCTCGGCGCGGTCGCCGTCCTCATGGGGGGCGTGTATGCGGGCTGCTCGCCGGTGTGGATCCACAATTATTTCATCGCGAAAGACCGCGTCCTCCTCTCCGCGCACGATGGCCTGAATTTTTACCTCGGCAACCACGCCACCTCGAACGGCTACACAAAAATCCCCGCCGGCCTCCGCGCCTCGCAGGAATGCCTGCTCCGGGACTCGCTCACGATCCCAGAAAAAATCGCCGTCCTTCCGCTCAAACGCTCCGAGGTCTCTGCGTTTTGGAAAGCGAAAGGCGCGGAATTCATCCGCGAACACCGTGTCGCATGGTTGCGAATCCTCTGGCTCAAATTTGCGAATTTCTGGAACGCTTTCCAATACGACGACCTCAGCATCCTCAAGCTCCTCCGCGACGAAAACGCCGTGCCGCCCGGCCTCCGCTTCGGCTTTGCCGCCGCGCTCGGGCTGCCCGGCCTCCTGCTCTGCTGGCGGAAATGGCCGCGCACCCGCTGGGTCGCGGGCGGCGTCCTCCTGCACCTCGCCGCGCTCATGCCCGTCTTCATCACCGAGCGGTACCGCCTCGCCGCCGCGCCCGGCCTGCTGCTTCTCGCCGTCGGCGGGCTATGGCTGCTGTGGGAAAATCTCGCCGCGCGCTCGTGGGGCAAAGTCACGCTGCAGGTCTCGCTGATGGCGCTCAGCACGTGGTTCGTCTCGCAGCCGCAGCGCGACATCGGCCTGTGGTCGCTCGATTTTTACAAAGCCGGCATCCGCAATACCGAGGGTGCGACCGAATCCAGGTCCGAAGCCGCGCGTTTCCAGCAGCAGGCGAAGGACGCCACGGCGCAAGGCGAGACGGGAAAGGCGCGGACTTTCGCCGAGGCCGCGGCCCGGGAGGAGGCACAGGTGCCCGCTTTTCTCCGCGTGGCGCGGCGGAACCTCGAGGCGGCCTACGCCTACGTGCCGACGAATGCGGAGATCCCCTTCGCGCTCGGCAACGTCTGGCTGAACCTGCACGACAACGCGCGCGCACGCCTGTGCTACGAGCGGGCGATCGCCCTCGGCCTGCCCGACGGTCAGGCCCACGCCGGCGCGCTGAACAACCTCGGCGTCATCGCGCTGGAAGAAGAGCATTGGCAAGAGGCCGAGGCTCATCTTCAGCGTGCCATCCAGGCCGAACCGGACGACGGCAAAAAATGGTATCTGCTCGCGAAAGCGTGCAAGGCGCAGGGCGACATGGAGCACGCCGCCGTGGCCATCAGCCGGGCCATCGCGCTGGACGCAAACACTCCCGAGTTCCAAAAATTCCGCGACGAGTTGCGCAAGCCGCCGGCGAAGTAGGCGGAGTCCGCACGGCACTGGGGGAAAGACCGCCGCGAGTTTGAAAATCCCCGCTTATTTTTGCAGCACACCGCGCACGCAGTCGTGGACGAGCTGCCAGGCCACATTCTCGCGCGGGGTCCACGAGCCAATTGCTGTCGGCAGGACGAACAGATTTTTTCCGTCGCGGAATTTTTTGTCGAGCTGCAGCGCGCGCAGGATGCGGTCGAAAAGGCCCGGGGCATCAGGGTGGCTGAGAGGCAGTCCGGTGCGAGTCAGCAGCTCGGTGAGACGCTTTTCAAAATCCCCGCCGACGGTGCCGAGGCGCACGGCGAGGCGCGTGGCGGCGACCATGCCGATGGAGATCGCCTCGCCGTGCGTGAGCGCGTAGTCTGCGGAAAGTTCAAGCGCATGGCCGATCGTGTGGCCGAAGTTGAGCACGTTGCGGATGCCGAGTTGGTCGAGTTCGTCCTGCTCGACGACATCCGCTTTCAACCGCACGCAGCGCGCGACGATGTCGGTCAGCGTGAGCGGATCGAGCGCGAGCAGTTTTTCCAGCGCGCCCTTTTCGAGCGTCGCGAAAAGTTCTACCGAGCACACCGCGCCGTATTTGATCACCTCGGCCAAGCCGCTGCGAATCTCGCGCGCGCCGAGCGTGCGCAGCGTCTCGAGGTCGCACACGACGAGCCGCGGCTGGCTGAAGGCGCCCATGATGTTTTTCACGCCGCCAAAATTCACCGCGACCTTCCCGCCCACGCTCGAATCGACGGCGGAGAGCAGCGTCGTCGGGATTTGCACAAAGGGCACGCCGCGCCGGAACACGGCCGCGGCGAATCCGCCGAGGTCGCCGACGACCCCGCCGCCGAGCAGCAGCACGAGCGGCGCGGTCGCCGCTTCGGGAAATGCCGCGAGAATCGCCGCGCACGCCTTCGTGAATTCGTCCCAGTTTTTTCCCGCCTCGCCCGCTGCGATGTCGTGCCGCACGATGTGCGAAAATCCTGCGCTCTCGAGCGACACGCGCACTTTTTCAAAATAGTGCGCGCCGGCTTGCGGGTCCGTGATCACGAACGCGCCCGCTTGCCGCAACCCCTCCGCGCGCAGCATCGCGCCGAGCCCGCCGAGCTGCCCCGTGCCGATGAGGCCGGGGTAACTGCGCGGGCCGAGATTCACTGCGATGCGGCGGCTTTCACTCATCGCTTTTCGATGCCGCATTTTTCCGGCATCGGCAAGTCACGTGCGCCGTGCGAATCACTTCAGCTTTTCCCAGCGCCACGAAAACAGGCTGCGGCGCACCGCGGGATACAGCCGCTCAAAGTCCGCGGCACGGGTCGCGGTCGTGATGCGGATTTCGGATTCCGGCGCGAAGACGAAGATCACGCGCTTGCGATAGCGCGTGCCGCTATGCGTGTAGGCGACGGTCGTGCCGAAGGTCGGGCAGTTCGCGACTGCGCCGGGATTTGCCTCGTCGGCCTCCAGGACGACATCCGTGCAGTCCTTCGGCACCGAAGTCTTCACCCATGCGCGGCAGCGCTCGACGGTCGCGGCGTCGAGCGTGCGCGCGGAGGTAATTTTGTCCGCCTCGATCGTGAGGTCGGCGAACGAAACGCCGGGCGCGTGAAAGCGCAAGTAGCGCTCGCCTTCCTCGGCCTTCCACGCGCCGGGCGGGCAGTGCCTCACGTATTATGGCTCGATGGTGTGCCTCTTCG